>JAUQPW010000032.1 GCA_030550175.1 bacterium | reverse complement strand
CCGTCTGCCTCACCCTCTCGCTCCCCCTCTCTTGAAGCTTCAGGAGAAGGGGTTGGGGGGTGAGGGTAGAATAGCCATTCAAATTTAACTTTACAAGGTAGTAGTTGTGGCAAAGAACCCTTATATTGATATTAGTCGGGAAGTCGTCTGTTGAGGAGTAGAAGGGTCACAGGGAACCTGACAGGACTTTACCGACCTTTAGATAGATCCCTAAGGATCAACAAACTGTTTTATGCAAGTTCATTTTTTAATCGAAAAAGGCTCCGGTCCCCTTAATGAAGATAATCTGGTCATAACCCAAAATATTTTCGGAGTCTTCGATGGCGTGACCAGCCTGGATAATTACAGAGATCCCCACGGAAATACAGGCGGATTGCTTGCTTCCCTGATTGCAAAGAGGGTTTTTGAAAAAGGGGGTGAACCCCTGGTCGATCTGGCCCTGGAGGCAAATTCTCTCCTCAGAGAGGAAATGCTCAAAAATGGGATAGATCTTTCTAAAAAGGTCAGTTTATGGGGCACTACCGCAGCCGTGATCCAAATCAACCGGGATACCTTCGATTGGATACAAATCGGGGACAGTCAGATCTTAGTCCTTTATGATAAGAATTCCTACAAACCGCTTGTGGAGGACTACGACCATGATCGGGAGACCCTCATCCTCTGGAAAGAACTGGCAGATAAGAAGATCAAAAATATCCGGGAATTCCTTTTGGAGCCCTTACAGAGGGCAAGGGAAAAAGCGAATGTTTCCTACGGTGTTCTTAACGGGGAAAGAGAGATGATTCGGTTCTTAAATCGAGGTACGGAAGATTTAGGAAATGTGAAGCATATCCTTATTTTTACCGATGGGTTGTTTATTCCCCAAGAGAACCCCATGCATACAGATCCTTTTGGTCCACTGGTAAGTCTCTTTTTAGAAGGGGGTCTCGAAAGGATAAGAGACTACGTAAGGGAAAGATAAAAAAGCGACCCGGAATGTTGGAAATATCCGAGGTTTAAACCCCACGATGACATGGCAGCTATTTCGATTTCTTTTTAACGCGTTTATTCCTGGTCACGGTAGTAAGAACATTATCCCGGCGGGTATGCCTTGTTAATTTATGGAAGTCGGAACCACCCATTAACCCGGACATCTCCACCTGCGGTGTCCCCAGCTGATTTAATCAAGCCATCAAGGAATCTTACAGTGTAGCAGGAATTGCCAGCAGTGGAAGACCCTATTTGCTACAAACAGGCCGCTCCGTTGGGGTTTTTCGGTAATTTAACGTTGTCGAGCTATGATGAACAGATCCGGATACCCAGATTAGTAAAGTATAGCCCTCTACCTGGTGCTACGATTTCAAGTTGTTTGTAATACCTATTCTGATGGAACAGGTCGCATCTTATCAATTCCTTCTGAAGAGGTTGCATCCTGGATAGGGGCCGACCCTGCGGGGCCCTCAAGCAGGTAGCCCCTCCCTTCCCCTATCCGCTTCGCCGGCGTAATACCTCTTTTTTTCTCACTTGACAAATTCCATCGAGAGAGGGATGGTTGGGATATGAACCTTCGGTCTGGATTCCTCCCCAGAAGGAAGCTACGTGGTTTTAGGTTACCGCATAGCTTGACTTTAGCCGGGATTCTGCTGTTTATCTTCGTATTCTTCCCTTTCACGCCCCTCTTTGCCGGGGAGGAAGGGAAAGATGCCCTCCCCCTTTTAATCCATCATCTGGAAGTTCGCCTGACTCCGGAGGATCATAGGATTCAAGCCCAGGATACTCTTCAAATCCCTATGAATTCCGGCTTGATAAACTCGGATCAACAGACCCTCTCTTTTTCTATGAACAAGGCGCTGAAAATCCTGGAAATTTACCCGGAGAAGTCTGATCAAACCCTCATCTGGCATAGTCTTCCAAGGGATGAGAGATCTCAGGAGATTCGATTGCAGATCCCTGCAGAGGCCAGAGAAACCTTTTCCTTTACCCTTCGTTATGAGGGGATCATCTATGACCCGATTCAGAAATCTCGGGATCTGAGCTTTATTACGGGAGACGAAACCACAGGACTAATCGGAGAAGAAGGAGTTTATTTATCGGAAGATACCTACTGGTATCCAGAAATACCCAAATCCTTATCTCTTTTTAACCTTGTGGTTACTATGCCGGAGCCCTGGGTTGTTGTTACCCAGGGAGAGTTAATCGCACGAGAGATCAAGGAAGGTTTATCTAAAAGTCAATGGCGGTCTGAGATTCCTGCAGAAGCCCTCACCCTGGTTGCTGGGAAGTATCGGGTTCAGACCCGGAATTGGAATGGGGCGGCCCTCTCGGCCTATTTTTCTCCGGAAAATGAATCCCTGGCCGACAAATTTATCCAGGCTGCCGGAGAGTATATTCAGTTGTACTCTCAAATCCTGGGCCCCTATCCCTACAAAAAGTTCGATATAGTGGAGAATTTCTTTTCCAGCGGATATGGATTCCCCTCATTTACCCTGCTGGGGAAAGAGGTTATCCGGCAAGGGGATAGGGCTTTGCAGCCCGGTTATCTGGACCATGAGATCGTTCACTCCTGGCTGGGGAATTATGTATTCTACGATCCGGATAAAGGAAATTGGGTGGAGGCTTTAACTACCTATTGTACCAATTATTACTATAAGGAGCTTAAACAAGGTGAAGAAGCAGCCTTTAAGTATCGAAAGAGGGCCAGCCAACAGTACAGTATCCGGGTGACCCCGGAGAAAGAGTATCCGGTCCGGGCTTTCAAAGGAAAAACCGAAGATTACGAAAATGACATCGGCTACACCAAAGGATCTATGATCTTCCATCAACTCCGCCGATGGATAGGAGAGGATCCTTTTTTTCTTGGCTTAAAGGAGATCATCCGACGATATGGTGGACGCCGGGCCGACTGGGAGGATTTACAAAAAGTTTTTGAAGAGGTTTCCCACCAACCGTTGGATTGGTTCTTTCGGCAATGGTTAGATTTAAAGGTGGGTAATGCCCGGAAATCGGCCCCCGTCAAGGAATGGCTGACTCATCTTCCGGAAGGTTTTGAGCTAAAAGAAGATGCCTTCAGGCTGGGAGGTAAGGAATATAAGGGAGAAGAGATTGCCCTTCTGGTAACCTGGCGCAATCCAAAAAATCCGATGAAATATTTAACCTTTTATTTCGGATTAGCGCCTGGTGCCCTTTCTCGGGCTCGATATCTGTTCTATGACGGTTGGGATAGTTACGTGATTTTTGAGAAGGGTTACCCCATTCAACGGGATGATTGGCCGGAAGAGTCTCCCGATACCGTCTATTATTTCCGATAGCCGGGCGAATCGGTTGATGCCATCCCAGGGCTCCCGGCAAGGGATCCAAAGAAAGTATAAAAAGGATGTGGAGATAGAAACCCGGCCGGTCAGGGTCTCTTTCTCGGGTAAATTGACGGCAAGTCCCTTCCCTTCACCTCTTGCCCCCCATACGCGCCAGAATAAGCTGAAAAGCCTCGTCAGGGGCGAACCGTCGGTAGCCCCCGACGCAAGTTGGGGATTCAGAAATGAGGATAGATTCTGTTTCCACTGGCATAAGCCAGGAGCTATCAACAGGTCGCCCCGCCGGGGCTAACCGCCTTATCCTGGCACGTAGGGGGGTGAGGGAGAGTTCATGGCCGATTTCAATAGGGGATCGGTATCAAGACCCCCTGAAAGTTAAATGGGTATTGGATCTTTCCCATGGGGGGTTAACCCACGGATATTCGACTCAGTAAGTCCATATTATCCAAAACCTTGCCGGTTCCAAGAGCTACAGAGGTCAGGGGATCCTCGGCCAGGATAATGGGTAAACCGGTTTCTTCTTGAAGCTGGATATCCAGATTTCGAAGTAGGGAACCCCCTCCGGTTAATACGATCCCTTTGTCGATAATATCTGCGGATAATTCTGGAGGGATATGCTCCAGGGTTGTTTTCACAGCTTCCACAATCGCCAGCACCGTCTCACTGAGTGCATCTCGAATTTCTTCACTTGAAAGGGTGAGGGTCTTGGGAATCCCTTCTATCAGGTCTCGACCTCTAATTTTAGTAATTTCTTCTTTGTCCAGGGGATAAGCAGAACCCCAGGTCATTTTAATATACTCCGCCGTTCTTCCCCCGATGAGTAAACTGTGTTTTTTCTTAATATATTGGATAATCGCTTCGTCCATTTCATCTCCGGCCACACGAATGGAACAGCTATGAACAATTCCTGCCATGGAAATAACCGCTACTTCGGTGGTTCCACCTCCGATATCCACGATCATATTCCCAGAAGGCTCTTCTATAGGTAAACCTACCCCTATAGCCGCAGCCATAGGCTCTTCAATCAGATAAACTTCATTGGCCCCAACCTGAAGAATCGAGTCCTTCACAGCTTTTTTTTCTACTTCGGTAATTCCCGAGGGAACCGCTACCACAATCCTGGGATGAATAAAGAAGTATTTTCGGTTATAAACTTTTCTAATGAAGTAATCCAACATTTGCTGAGTAATTCTGAAATCCGAAATAACCCCGTCTTTTAGGGGTCGAATGACACTGACAGACCCCGGAACCTTACCGAGCATTTCCTTAGCTTCCTTACCAACCGCCAGGATTCTATTGGTTTTAAGTTCAACCGCCACCACGGAGGGTTCATTGACTACAATGCCCCGTCCCTTCATATAAATCAATGTATTGGCTGTACCCAGATCAATGGCCAGGTCTTTAGAAAACCAACTCAAAGGTGAAATCATAAAGAATTCTCCTACAAAAAAGCCGATAGCAAAAGCTCCCGAGAGATTTGCTATGACTGCTTATCCCCATACCCTCTAAAATCATCTGTATCCTCTTACCCACTCTTGCCCCACCTCCGGGCTCCTTCCGGGGGTAGGTTTTTCAAACCTAACCCCCTCCGATTCCCCCTCATCTCCTGTTCTCCTCTCCCAAGTTGGACAGAGATGAGGGAAGGGTTGGGACTTAGGTAATCCCCGAGCTCCCCCTTTCTGCGCCAGGAAGGGGGTGAGGAGGTTAGAAAAAATCTACCCCTGAAAGCCTTTTAGCTTCTCTCCTGAAGCTTCAGGAGAGAAGGAGGAGAGATGGAATAGGGACTTTGTTCCGAAAATGGCTCTTTTTATTTACCCCTGTTCCCGGCATTTTTGTAAGTGAGCCAATAACTCTTGCAAGACGAGAGGAGCTACAGGCTTTGTAAAGTGATAATCAAATCCTGCTTCCTGAGCCCGACGCCGATCTTCCTCTTGCCCATACCCCGTGACAGCTACCCGCACCGTCTTAGACAATTGAGTATCTTGTCCAAGCCATTGTGCTATTTGATAGCCATCCATTCCCGGTAAATCAATATCCAACAGGACGACCTCAGGTAGATAACTCAGGGCTACCTTCGTGGCTTCCAAACCATCGTGGACTACCCGGACCTCATATCCCCACAACTCCAATAGATCACCCAGGGCGGTTGCAATATCTACATCGTCCTCCACCACCAGTACACGTAAACGTTTCGTATTGACCCCGGCTTCCTTCTCGTTGAGGAGAATCTCTTTTTCGATAGTTTCTTTTACCGTCATAACCGGATCTCCTTTTCTATACCGGTGTCCCAAGCTGTCCGGGACCATCGTATAGAACCTCATATTTTCAGGCCGGTACATCCCTTCTTCGGTTTTTTCCGGTTTAATTAACGTATGTTACTCTATAGCACAAACTTATTTTATGTCAATATAAAAGTTAATCTTATTGAGGAAACCGGAATCAGAATTGAAAGTCTCGTCTGGCCGAATTCGGCCAGACAAGACTTTTTAGTCAGGCCGGGATTTCTTCTCTGGAGGGAAAGCCATGTTGGATTCTTCCGATAGGACCCTCATGCACCAGGGTGGTCTTATAAAGTTCCAGGTGACCATCGGCTGCATAAAGCCGACAGCGTGCCCGGATAGCCTCCATCTCTTCCGGGGTCATGGGTGTGAAACCACAGGCAATTTGCAGATTCTGGTGAAGTATTTCCAGAGAATTTATACCGCTGACCGTGGTGGCAACGGGAAGACTCATGGCATAGCGGAGCGCTTCGGTAACCGAGATGATTTTTTTGACCGCCGGTACGGTAAGCCTCCCTGTGAGGCTTTTCATACCGATGGCTCCGATGCCACGCCGGTTGAGTTCCGGTAAAACCTGCTGTTCAAAACTACGAAAAGTTGCATCGAAACAATTAAGCGGGAGCTGGCAGGTATCGAAGGGATAATTGTAGGAGAGCATTTTTAAATGGATGGCAGGACTTTTGTGGCCTGTAAAGCCGACAAAACGAACTTTACCTTCACGTTTGGCCTGATCCAGTGCTTCGACGACCCCATCCCGGGCGAAATGCAGTTCCGGGTCATTTTCATAAACAACCTCATGGATCTGCCACAGATCCAGATAATCCGTTCGGAGTCGACGTAAAGATTGTTCCAGTTGCTGCAGGGCCGTTTTGCGATCACGTCCATGGGTACACACTTTGGTCATCAGGAAAACTTTATCCCGACGACCCTGCAGACCTTTCCCCATCCATTCTTCACTGCGACCGTCGTTATACTCCCAGGCATTGTCCATGAAGGTCACTCCCATATCAACCGCTTCCTGGACGATACGGATGGCTTCTTCTTCGCTCTTTGCAATGCCCAGATGGAAACCCCCTAATCCCAAAGCTGAGACTTGAACGCCTGTCTTTCCTAAAGGTCGGCGAGGAATCTCACCGGAGAGTTTATAAGAACCGGTCATAGGATCATTCTCCTTAAGTTTAACGGTTGAGTTCGAACCATTTGATACGCTTTAAGCAACCTTTACTTCTATCTTCCAGGAAAAGTCAAGAATTTTATCCAGATTTTCTATTAGGGAAGTCGGGAGTGCCCGATGACTTTCCGAAAGGGAATTAAAATCCATCGACCGTAGCCAGCGAGGCAGGAGAAAACGCCCAGGAGAGGGACAAGAAACCAGGTACGAAGCGGAGTATATTCCTGATAGGTTTCGTAACGGACTATTTTTCTCTGGGAAAGTATAATGGATTTCAAACTCGTGTAGAAGGTGGAACGCTCTTCCACATAGTAATACGAACCTCCCCCTGCTGCCGCCATTCGACGTAGGATCTCTTCATCCAACGAGGAAGTTTGGATGGAACTGGTGGGATCGTCGGGGTTTGTTCGGTAGTAACTTACCACATGTCCCTTCTCATCCTGGGTCTTTACCAATAGCACCTCTTCGGCATGGCGTACACCCAGGGCGTCTTCTTTTATTTTTCCTATCCCAACTGTGTAGAGGAGAACGCGAGGATTTTTTGTATGAAGGTCGTTTATTCTGCGAATCGCTTCGAGGCGATTTTGCTCCGAACCCCCTTCCTTACCCCCATCGGAGATTAAGATCCCCACATCGATGGTATCGGAATCCGCAGGAAATCGTGAAAGAAGATCTTCCCACGCGACGATTGCAGCCTGAAGACTCGTACCCGGCACATCGATGGTATTCTCGTCCACGGCCTGGATATAGGAAATGATCTCGTAAGGGCTCGTTGAGAAAAGAAAGGAAGTTGGAAAGGCCGCACCGGCAAAGGGGATAACGGCCACCTGATAATTGCTACCGATTTCCTCATTGTGCCAGAGAAAATCTATCAGATCCTGAAGCGTCTTTTTGGCAACGGCAAGGCGGCTGGGCTGCAAATCCCGAGCATAAGCCATAGACAGGGAGGTATCCAGGAGAAAGGTAATGCGGATTCCGGTAAAAATGGGTTTCTCCTGAATAGTTTTTTTCATGGGTTCTGCAAGGACTATCAGAAAAAGCAGATAAACTACACAATACAAGATCCACCGGGTAACGATAATACCTCTCTTCGGGAGGGTGGAGCCTCTGAGATGCATCTGGACCCAGGGGTCTGCCAATACCCGTTTACGTTTCTGGTAGGCATACCAGGCACCCAGAAAAATCAAAGGGATCAGCGCACTGCCCCACAGCCATTCAGGTCTTTGAAATATCATGCTCCAGCCCCACTCCTCATAGGCACCAGATTAAGGTGCCCCCACCCGGTCCTTCCCCTGCAAAGCGAGGGAAGGTCAGGAAGGGGGCCCCCGCAGGTATTTCATTCTTATCCTGGCCCCCACGGTTAATGGGTTCTTCCGACGGGCACATCACTCAACTGGATTTTCTCGTTCGGGCGTTGAGGTAGCATTTTCAGGATAATCTGCTGTTGTTGGGTGCTATCCCCTGCCAGCAGGCCGGCTTTTTCCAAAGCCTTTTGATTCTGTTCCAGGAGTTCAAGGGCCGTTTGTGCATTGCGGTCTTTGGGTGCATAAGTAAGGACTTTCTTGAGTTTGCTCCGTGCAACTTCGGTAAAGTCGGAGAGTTTGGTTTCATCTTCTCCGGCAAAGATAGATTTTTCTATGGCAAACAGGGCAAGTCGATATAACCACTGTGCGGTTAGGATGGGATCCTCCAGAGTTTCCGGGAGAAGCGCTACAATGCCATCGGCTTTTGTTGCCAGGGTCAGGGCATCGTTTAGATATCTCTTCGCTTCAGGGTGATTCTTGTAGGCGAGGAATTGTTGTGCACTAGCGACCTTTTTCTCCATTTGCTGCATATAGCTTTCTGCGAGTTTTGCTAAAAGCAGATTCTTGATACGAGCCTGTTCTTTTTCTCCTAACACCTTAGAGAGTTTGGGGAATTGGTCTTTCAGGATTGCTTCCCACGCTTCAGGGGAATCAGCACTTTTCATCTGGTTATTCAATTCACGAATCTGCGCCTCTGCTTCTTTCTGCTCTTCGGCCACACGCATTCGATACGAGGCTTCCTCACGGGCACGTTTCTGTACCTCTTGTTTTATCCAAAAGCCTCCTCCGAGGAAAAGTAGGGTAAGAAGGATATATCCTATTAACCGTCTCATAAGATAAGAAAGTTTAATCCCGGGTCAGGAGTCTGAAGTCGGGACTTTCTCACCTGCCCTGCCGGCAGGTAGGCTTCTCACTTTGATTTCCGGCTCCTGACCTCCCTGCCTTCCGGCAGGCAGGTAGCTAAGGGTTAGTTACATCTCTCCGGTGAGTGAGCGGGCAAAGGTATATTCCGCAACTCCCCAACAGAGAAAAAAGACGAATCCTGCCAGTATACACCATCGGCTATACGATGCCCGTTGTGGGACTTGTATAGTGGTGAAACGATTGAGATGTTTCTCGAAAACTTCCTTTACGGCCTGCTCCATATTGACCAGAGGATCATCTTTTCGCACCAGAAGGAAATCCCCACCGGTTTCTTGCGCCGCCAATTTAAGCCGGGCCAGAAAATTTTCGGTGGAGATAAAATAAACCGGAAGCTTTAAATAAGCCGCAAATTCCAACAATTTCCAGAGAGAAGGATCCCGGGTTTCGAAAGCCTTTAAATCGTCGTAGACCGCATCGGTGAAGATAAGGATACTCCACTCCTGGATCCTCGGTTGGATGGTACTCATTTTTCTGTTAAGTTCTGGCGGAAGTTGAAAATGTCCACTTTGAGGTCGTAAGGCTTTTCTGAGGAGATTCATCTCCTCTTCTGTAAAAATGGATTCCTTTGGTATGTTCACTGCCTGCTCCCTCAATAAATTCGGGGCCTGTTCTGAATTTAGGGAAGGAGCCAACGTCGAGTTTGCAGCGGGAATAAGCACCAAATTCATCGAAGGGGATGAGGTATCCGAATTTGATGCATATCGGAAGATGAGGTTTGAGAGGGCGGCATAGAAGGCTATGTGAATGTTTGTATCTCCTCCCAGGAGTTCCGGGCTCCACTCAAAACGCTCAACCTGATCCCGGAGTCTTCGATAATCGGTACTTGGAAAAAGAATTACAGCAGGGTCTCGGGCAAAGGCCATAAGAGAGACCAGCGGTTTCTTTTTTTGATAAGGGGAATGGGCCGCTGCTTCGGTCATATCCACGAATTTCTTAAGGGCACGGCACATCCCTTTCATTCTCGGATACTGTTCGGTTTCCTCTTCGGTCAGGCAGGTAATGGGTTTTACCCTGGGATAAGCGTTCAAGGCTTTACGTTCAAACATAGAACCTGAGGAATCAACCAGGAGCAATACGTTAGGGGTCTCCAGTTTTTCTTCGGTCCAGAAATAGCCGTGGGTAATCTCTGCAAGGGCCAGGATAAGCCACAGGTAAGTAAGGGTCTTAAAAACCGTTGGAAATACGAAGCGGATCCGGCTTTGCCATTGCCGGAGTCGTTCATGGAAGGTCAGGTACTCCGGCTTTACATGGAGGTACGCTTTTTGAAGTGCATAACGACGTACCCCTAGGAGGAATTCAACAAGGATCACAGGTAAGAATAACAACCATCCGGGGTGTAAGATTTCATATCCGAATATTTCCAACATAGCTAGATTCCCTCGATAAGCTTAAGATCCCATTCTCAGACGCTTCAGGGACATGACCAGGGACCTGACGTCGGAAGTTAATCGGGCCAGTGTCTCTTCTTGAGGGGTGAAATCGGGTCTGTAAATCTTCTCCAACTCCGTATAGATAGTTTTAAGGAGATAGTGTTCCTTTTCATCCAGTTGATTTCCACAATTTTCCACCACCTCGCTGAGTCCGGGGTGGGAACTCAACTCGCCGGGAAAGAGGTTTTTCAATGCCAGGGAGAGAGCCTCATAGACCTTTTCATAACTCTCGAGGGAAGGATCTTGCTGAGCTTCATTTAAAAGCTGCATACAGACCTCCTGCCAGGGTTTTTCAGGGGATCCTTGAAAGATTTGTTGATTCCTCTGCTGCAGAAGGGCTCTTCCACGTACCAGGCTGGCAATACCGAATATACCTGTCAGGATAAACGAGGCATAGGAAAGTAAAACAGGTTTAAACGGAAGTTTTGCCATCAGGGGAATAGAATCCAGTCTGGAGGAGGAGATAAAAGGGGCAGCGGGAAGGGGAGTGATCTGGATTTCAGGAACGATCAATGGAGTTGCTGGAGGAAACGAGGTTACCACTCCTGCAAGATGAGAAATTACAAAGAAGTTGGCGATATTCGTGGTGATCGTCTTCAACTCTCCGTTATCGGTAAAGTTGATAGAGGGTCCAGAAAGCATCCACTTTCCAACGGGAGCGGCACCCGTCGCCTGGACTTCAAAAAGACGCAACTTCCAGGTCAGGGTTACTATCTCTCCGGGTCCATTACGGACCCTGCTGACTTCAGGCTCTGGAGAGACTTCAAAATGTTTGGCCTTACCTCCGGCCATGGGTTTAGGGATAAACTCGGTACTTCCCAAAGGGGAAATCAGTTTGGGATCTATCTGGATCCGCTCCGGAGCAAAATTTTGAATGATCAGAGAAACCGTCCTGACCTCATCTAATTGCCCGGTTTCTGGAGTAACCTTAAGTTCTGCCGTAACGGGAGGATGAAGATAACGAAATCTGGGATAAGCGCGACGTACCCATGAATCTGTGGCTGCAAGATTCACAAGGCGTAAGAGAGTTAGCGGCGGTTTGATTTCTGAAAAGGAAATATGAAAGGACCTGTCCTCCGATACGGTCACCGCTCCCAGCGTGAAGTCTCCGTACTTTTTTAACTCTTGAAGGATATGCTCCTGCAAATCCTGGACTGAAAAGAATTCCTTAGGTTCGATCACCATCCCCGTCATTTCCGCTGCAATCCCATGGACCAGGTAGATGAATTCAGCACGGGCAACCTCGGAGGTGTTGATGAGATTTACAGCTTCCACAATCTTTGCCGGGGGAATAGTCTCCTCAAACTGAACAAACCATCGATTTGTCGGCATATTCCAGTTCATTTCCGGTTTATATTCGCGAAGAGGAAACCCTGAAAGGGTTTTTGAGAGAAATTCCTCTTGTTTTTCCGGTAGCGCGTAAGAAAGTACAAACTGAACGATGATTCTCGGTGCAAGCTCCAACGGCTCCCGTACATTAACATCCTCGGTGTACGAATACATCTCCCCTAAACTGATGGCAGGGTAAGCCTGACATTCCGGCCCAGAAAACATCCAGAATGTAAACAAACTCAATAGGCTAAGAGCCACGGTTAAAAAAAGAAGGACTTGTTTTGGTATTCTCATGATGGTATCTCCCCGTGGAGAGAAAATGATTTTTCACCTCTACTCTTACGTTCGTGTCAAGATCCTGACAGAACCTAAGATACCCGGGTCCAAGGGTTTTGATTTGGTTTTCTCTTTGGCCTTTACCTCATTTATCATCTACTTTCTCAGAAAAAGAGATTAAAATCAAGAAATTTCTTAAAATTTTATCTGCAGGATCGTGGAAAAGTTCTTTTAACCGTACTAATGGGTTCTTCGAGAAGGGGAACGGGAATAAATACCGTCGAACGAGAACGTGCGGCCTGGGTTATCGCCTGAAAACGATCTTCAGCTTTCTGTCGTCTGCGATCGGTGTCACCTTCTTTCCGTAAATCATCCTGGTGGAATACCCGGGCATCTGGGTCTATAAAGGTTACCCCATAACTTTGAGGGGAAAATCCCTTCCATTCATCCAGTCCACAGAGAATGGCACGGATATTTCTCTTAGGCATATTAAGGCGTCGCAAAGAATCCATCTCCCGATCCCACGGTGTGGTAAAGTCAGAAATTCCTATCACAAGCGTATCTCGAAGCTGGAGCGGGGCAAGAAGACCGAACATATCTGAATTCTTCTTGGGCAGAGAGGGATGAACCCGTTGATGAGTCAAAGCCCTGAGAAACATACTGAAGCCCTCCTCCGAGGTATTCCACCCCGAGTCATAGGATAATTTCGGATGAAAACAGATGAGGCGAAAGGGATCCTGATTCTCAAAGGCGGAGAGCGCAAAGAGCCAGATGAGTTCTGTGGCGTATTCCTGCTTTCGAATCGGAGCCGTCATAGAGGGTCTGGTATCCAAAATGCAGATCACATGGATGGTTTTTTCCGCATAATAGCTCCGCACCCAGGGCTCAAGATCCGGCATACTCGAGATCCTCTCGGATACAGAATCATCAATGTGGAGGGGGTTATCAGAACTTCTATAGGGGCGAAATCCTTTAAAATCCAATCCTTTTCCACTTATGAGGCTATTATGCACACCGGTATATACCGAAGTAATAACTTTTCGAATTTTAAGTGGAAGGCGTCCGACAGGTTTTATAACGGGTATAGAGAGGGTCATCTACCAGGCCTCCTCTA
Source organism: bacterium (assembly GCA_030550175.1). GTDB lineage: Bacteria > Moduliflexota > Moduliflexia > Moduliflexales > JAUQPW01 > JAUQPW01. The sequence continues at coordinate 37,897 of JAUQPW010000032.1, read as the reverse complement.
TGAGAGTTTGCAAAATGATATCCGCCGTAATGCTGGAGTTGATTTTATCGAACCGGGCCAGGGTCTTCTTAAGAATTTTTCGCAAAGGCTCGGGCAGGTCTTCGGGATCAGTTTTCAGCAATTCCTCAGAGAAAAATTCAAGCACAGAGGGTGCAAAGACCATGCGATGTCTAAAGACCGGTAGCAGGACTTCCTTTACGTCTTCCGGCAAAACATAGTTTCGATAATGTCTAAAAGCGTGGACCTTTGCCGCCCCTTCCCAATGGGTTGCCCCTCGGGCGGAAATTCCGCACAGGACAATAGGAGCTTGAAATTTTTCATGAAACCACGAAAGGTAATTAACCGGGTTATGGGAAATGGCAATAAATCGACCCATGGCCTGACGGATCGGCTTACTGACATAAACATTTCGATGGATAAACAGGCGAATCTCATCGACCAATTTTACATCACACACCTGTTTGAGCTCGAAATCCACAAATCTGCTGGTACGTTCCAGAATTTCTGCATACTCATCGGCCGTAAAGGGCCTTCCAATGATCTTAAACATGGTCCGATCCAAAAGCGGCGGGGGAATTCGATACGTTCCTTCGGCTTCAATCCAGTTCATGGTCATGATGGCAAAAGGCCTGGTCGAATAGGTCACACCCCGAGAAGTTACTTTCCCTTCACCCAGCAATTCCAAAAGGGCTCCTCCCAGAAAACTGGGGGTATTTCGGTTTATTTCATCGAGGAGTAAAAAATCTGCGAAGGCTGCCCCGGGAACAAACCGGAAATAGCGCTTGTCGTTTTCATCTACATCCACCACCCAGCCTCCGATTAAATCTGCCGGTACGTTGTCGTTGGCACCTTGAAACCGCTCCCACTTGCCTCCGAGCACCTTCGAGGGGATAGTAGCCAGCAGGGTTTTTCCCTTACCGGGGTCATCCTCATACAGTACATGACCACGCCCCAGATGCCCCAGATCTCGATCTCCCACGGCAAAAAGCCCCAGGGTGGTGTACTTGATCAGGTCATCTTGGGCCACAAGGACACGTCTAAAGGAAGATTCAACCGGCCATATAACTTTAGAAACGTACCAAAATTGTTTTTCCGAGCAGGTAAGCTTACCCTGTTTTATACCTTCCTCAAGGTAAGGATCAGGACCAAAATCAGGATCAAAATCCAGATCATTATCTAGATCGATAAACCTGGAGGTATCGAAATTCGGATCCTGGTATTTGAAGTTATCTAGAAGACTCATCGCCGACCTCTTTCAAATAGATTGAATAAATATAAGAAGATAATACCGGTGTCTTTATTTTTTAAGAATGCACAAATATTTTTATACCCTTTTATAAAGGGTGTCAATAAAATAAGAAAAGAATGAGGGTTCGGTGAAGTAATCTATAAATTGAACCCACAGGTTATTTAGTTATTGACTTCCGGTCTGGTTGATGCTTTAAATATTTTTCTATGATGACAGAAACTTCTTATAAAACGATGACCTTACCAAAGGAAAAAATGAGGTTTTTGGATACCTTCCACCTCCTTTTTCTGGGAATCCTCGGATTTGCTTTGTTTCTGAGGTTATTCCAGTTGGGTGAAAAACCCTATCATCATGATGAAAGTCTCTATGCCACCTATTCCTGGAACCTTTATACAGGTAGGGGATATCAATATTTTCCTATGTTGCATGGGCCTTTCCTGTTTCATATCAATACCCTGTTCTTTTTCCTGTTTGGAGTCAGTAACTTTACCGCCCGGTTATCGGTAGCCCTTTTTGGAACGGCCCTGGTCGGACTGACTTATTATTTAAAGGACCGGCTTGGGGAAAAGGGCGTTTTGGCTGCCGCAACGTTTCTGGCCCTGTCTCCTATTAATCTCTATTTTAGCAGATTCTTAGCCCATGACAGCTACGTAGCCGTATTTACCCTGCTTCCGGTTATTTTTTTTATCAAATACCTTAAAGATCTAAATAACAGGTCCTATCTGTATGGTCTTGCGATCTCTCTAGCCTTCTTGTTTACCATTAAATTGACGGCCTATATTCACACCTTCATTTTCATCACGTTTGGAATAGTCTATGAATTTATAATCCGTCGCCGGCGGCCCATCGTAAAAAATAAGAAGGACCTTCCGTCAGGTAAGGGGAAGAAACCCCGAACCATGGATAATGGTCAGTCGTTCACGGCCGACAGGCCTTTTCTGAGGGAAGCTCAAAACTTTCTAAAGGAGCACAAATTCCCTCTCCTCTTTGCATCCTTCATGTTTATAGGTATTTACATTACGCTCTATACCACCTTCTTCACCAACCCCAAAGGAGTCTGGGATAGTATTTTTACCACTTTTCAATACTGGATCGAACAGAATCGAATTCAACGAATCCGGGGGGCCTTTACGTATTACCTCCCGTTTTTAGCCCTCTATGAACTCCCGGTAGTTCTGGTTGTTGGAATAGGGCTTTTCACCAAACTTTCCAAGACAGAGTATACCCGAGAGATTTTTATCGGGGTAACCCTGGCAACTGTAGTTCTGATGTATACTCTCTGGAATAATCCTCTCCCCAAGGAGTTGAGTCTTTTCGGGCAGGTCTTTCAGGTAAATCATCTGACCCATATGGATACCTTCGCAGATGTTATTTATGCCCTTTACTTGATTTTTCTGGGGGGGTGGGGAGTCCTTTATTTCCTTCGCCAAAAGGAGGTTTTCACCGCTTTTCTTCTCTACTGGTCCGTTATGGCCCTTCTGATTTACTCGTATGCCGGGGAGAAAATACCCTGGTTATCTGTTCATGTGGCCCTTCCTCTTATACTTTTAGCCGGAAAGTTTATGGGAGAATTTTTAAACTCTCCTTTCTTTCAACGTCATTTAAAGTACTTTCTGATTTGTATACTCCTTGCTCTGGCCTTTACCCTTCATACCACCATTTATGCAAATTTTTATTATAATGCCAATCCTATAGAGCGCCTGGTTTACACCCATACCTCGCCGGAAGTCGTGAAAATGGTTGATAAAATCGAAGAGGTAAGCTTCAAATTCGGTAAAGGAAAGGATACCCCTTTAGCCATTCAAGGGATTGCCGTCTGGCCCCTGAGTTGGTATTTGCGGGAATATCGAAACTGGTACTATCCAGGGGATATCAAGACGGCCCTGGATCGGCCTGTTATTATCATAGATTGGGTCTCCCGCGAACAGTACAAGGAGGTGCTTCAAGACTATTTTGAGATCCATGTGAAGTTAAGGGAGTGGTGGATTCCAGGTGAAAATCCTACCTGGCGGCAATTATGGAACTATTTCCTTTTTCGGGAAGTTTATAATCCTACCGGTTCAGAAGACATTGCATTTTATGTGAAAAAAGAATTTATGTGAATCTAAACCCGGGAGTTAGAATTCAGAAGTCCTAGGGCCTCCGACTCCTGGTTTCTGACTCCTGCAAAAATATGGGAAAACTCGACGGGAAAGTAGTCATTGTAACCGGGGGAGCCGGTGGAATCGGTCAGGCTATCTGTCGGACTTTAGTCCGGGAAGGGGCTGCTGTGGTAGCTTCGGACATTGACCTTCCCAGATGTCAGAAACTGGTTGAAGAAATAGAGAAATCGGGTGGACAGGCTATGGCGATCCAGACCGATGTAACGAACAAAGCCGATATAATGCGCATGGTAGACACCGTTATGCAAAAATGGGGTCGGATCGATATTTTGGTAAATAATGCCGGAATTATTTCCTTTGGACCGGTTGCTGAACTGGCCGAGGAAGAGTGGGACCGGGTGCTTCGGATCAATTTGAAGAGTGTGTTTCTCTGCTCTCAGGCCGTGATGGGTGCCATGAAAAAGCAAAAGAGCGGTAAAATTGTTAATATGGGTTCTCTGGCCGGAAAAGTCGGAGGAATAGTCGTTTCATCGGCCTATGCCGCCTCAAAGGCAGGAGTCATGTGCCTGACCCTCTCCCTGGCCAAGGAACTGGCTCCTTTCAATATTAACGTGAATGCCCTGGCTCCAGGCCCGGTCGATACCGATATGACACGAGCTTTCCCCCCGGGCGCACTGGATCAAACCATCAATCAGACTCCGCTCAAACGGCAGGCAACTCCCCAAGATATTGCCAATGTGGTTCTTTTTCTCGTGACGGAAGATTCGCGTCATATTACCGGAGAGGTCATCGATGTAAACGGCGGGATTTTAATGGATATTTAAAGATCGGGGATCAGGGTCCGGATTGGGGTTTAAGGGTTTTTAATAGGTCTTCTATATTCCCAAGAACCAGGGTTTCGAGTCTTGGAATATGGATAACTACGGATTGAGGGGGAATAGCCAGGGTTGCATTTCCCAGGGCAGTAACATCGACTCCTTTTTCTTTTAGTAAGCTCACAGCCGGGTTATTGGCCCCCTCCAGCAACGCCGCTAACATATGTTGGGTCAGGATAGCAGAGGCGTTTGTCGCCAGTTCATTGGCCCGGGCGAAAACAGCTTTACTGGCAGGCGAACGACTTATCGTCCTTCGACCCTGATCTGAAAAGCTACCTTTTCCAATCCGGGTACGCAGTTCACGACGAAAGGTGATCGGATCTATATTAAACCGGGCGAATAATTCGGCAAGTATGTTCCACTCCCTGCGTAACTCTGCCGCTATCGGATCCGGTAGTTGTAATTGCATGAACATCTTATCCAGGCTGCATAATCCCATGAAGAGATGGGCCGGGGCAATAAGAGCATGATGTCCATATAAAGCCTCAGCCGCAGCAATTTGCCAGGTAAAATACAGACCGACAGAAATGTCCGGCATATTTCCTCTCGTACTTTATAAATTTTGAGAACTACGCGGTTATGTTTTATCCAGGATGCGTAATTCGCCGAATTTATCCATCTCTAAAGAGAGACAAAGTTCTTTCTTCAACTCCAACCTTATTCGAAAACTTCTGTACTGTAGTATCTATATTAGAATACGTTCTTTTTAAAAAGCAACTTGATTTTTGATCATCCGGTCGCTTGACAAGAATTAACCGAAACAATAGGTTAATCAAGAAGGTATATTTGACAACTTGTCAAGTTTTTTCGTTGGCATTCCTTTAACCCTCGACAGATAACGAACAATTCAAGATGAACCTATCTACCTCTAAAATACCAAACTTGTTGGGAGTTTTCTTCACTTCACTGGCCATTTTAATGTTGGAACTGGCGCTCACCCGGATCTTTTCCGTAACCATGTGGTATCATTTTGCCTTCATGTCCATTTCCATAGCCATGTTTGGACTGGGGTTAAGCGGCATTTATATTTACCTTTTTCCCCACCAGTTTAAACCCCATAAAGCGGAAAAACATCTTGTGCTCTTCTCCTTATTTTTTTCCCTTTCCATATTTGTTTCTCTTATCGTGCAGTTACAAATTCCCTTTATTCCCGAACTTTCTCTGGAAGGGTTTATAACGGTAGGAGCCACGTATCTGGTTACCTCTATTCCCTTCTTCCTGGGAGGACTCACCCTTTCTCTGGCGTTATTTCATTATCGCCACATGGTAAGTATCCTTTATTTTTCCGATCTCATAGGGGCTGGTATCGGTTGTATCCTTTTAATTCCCACCCTTAATTTACTGGGCGGGCCCAATGCCGTCCTTGCCATTGCTATCCTGGCCATGGTAGGAACTCTTTTTTTTAATTCGGCCTTAAGAAATAAAGAACGGTGGACAAGGGAGGATGAGCAAAAATCGGCAGAAGTGGGCGCTCGGGTATCCCTGCAATCTACGTCTTCTTACCCATTATCCATGGCTCTCTCGAGCTCCAAACTCTTTACTTTCTCCGGCCTTCTACTCGCCCTGTTGATAACTGTACTCCTGGCCAACCTTCAAAATGACTTTGTAAGGGTCCGTTTTTCTAAAGGGACGACCCTTCAGGAAGAAGGATTTTTATACAAAAAATGGAATGCTTTCTCCCTGATCTCGGTCACCAGAGAGTATGATGAAGGGCCTTTTGGATGGGGCTTGAGCGAGAAAGCCTATGAAGGGAATGATCCTGAAGAGTTGATGATGTATATCGATGAAGCGGCCGGAACACCTATTACGCGGTTTGATGGGGATTTAGAAAAAGTAAATTATCTAAAATACGATGTAACGGCCCTGGCCCATTATCTTAAAAAAGATGCCGATATTTTGATCATTGGACCCGGTGGGGGACGGGATATTTTGACTGCTCTGGTCTTCAGACAGAAAAAGATTACCGGAGTTGAAGTAAACCCGGTGATCATTCAGACCGTTAATGAAGTATTTGGGGACTTTACCCATCACCTATATGACTATCCCGGGGTTAACATTGTCATGGACGAAGGGCGGAGCTACATTGCCCGAACAAACGAACTTTACGATATTATCCAGGCTTCTCTCATCGATACCTGGGCCGCCACTACGGCCGGGGCCTTTATCTTAACAGAAAACAATTTATATACCCAGGAGGCTTTTTTAAACTACTTCCACCATCTTAAAGAAGACGGCATTTTAACCATGTCCCGGTGGTTTTTTGAAGGTCTTCCTGCCGAAAGTCTCCGACTTTCGGCTCTTGGACTCGAAGCCTGGCAGAAGGCCGGAGCCCGGCATCCTGAACAACATATGATTATCATCAAAAAAACAAGCTGGAAGGCCTTCGGCCCCAACGGAGTTGCAACCCTTTTGATGAAGAAACAGCCCTTCACCACCGAGGAGATCCAAACCCTCCTGGAGGTAAGCCGGCAACTTGGATTTGAAGTCATTTATACACCGGGATCTCCCCAGGACCCTTACTTCGCACAACTGATCGGCTCAGCCGATCGATCCGCTTTTTACGAAAACTTCCTTTTGGATATCTCTCCCCCTACCGATAATAAACCCTTCTTCTTTCACATGATGCGTTTCAGAGACTTTTTCAATAAAAACATCCCTCCTGAAATCATGAACATGAATTTTCGGGCTGTTTCTGTACTCGGAATCCTCCTTCTCGTGGTTACGAGTCTGGTCGTCGTTTTTATTCTGGGACCCTTATGGATTTTTAGCAAGGAGGGAATTTCGGCCCGTTCCCATGCCCAAACACCGGAAACCATTTCCTTTCTGGTCTACTTCTCCTGTCTGGGCTTAGGATTTATATTGGTAGAAATCCCCTTGATTCAAAGATTTATTCTTTTTTTAGGCCATCCCATTTACGCCCTTTCGGTTATTCTTTTCTCTCTTCTCTTATTCAGCGGGGTAGGCAGTTATCTTACCACGTTCATTCCCTCTTCCCAGACGAAAAAATATCTCTTGAAGATCCTGCCGATACTGGGCCTTCTCCTGGTCTTTTATATTTTTTATCTTCCCGATTTGATCAATGTCCTTCTGGCCATTAAGACCGGTTATAAAATTCTCCTGACCGTCCTGCTTTTATTACCTCTGGGACTGCTCATGGGAATGCCTCTTCCCTTAGGGATCAAGCTAGTAGATACCTATGCCAGTACCTTAATTCCATGGGTTTGGGGAGTTAACGGAGCCACCTCGGTCTTAGCCTCGGTTTTAGCTATGGTACTGGCCATTACCCTGGGGTTTTCTGCAGCTTTAATCGGTGGTCAGATTGCTTATTTAACCGCCATCATCCCCATATATTTTTTACCTGCAAAGAACAATAAATAATACCCTCTTCTACGTTGAAACCGCGCATGCCTCACCCCCCTAGCCCCCACCCCTTCCCTCCCCGCATGCAGGGAGAGAAGGGCTGCCCTGTTTAAAGGCAATCCTAGATGGTCGCCCTGCAGGTTATACGACACTTTTATTTAGATTTAGTATTATTACCTCGTAAAGTTTATCTTGATAAATCCTTAAAAGCTCCGTCAGGAGCTGACTGTTTGGAGCAGGTCAAACGTCTCGTTTGACTCCCCCAGCAGCGATCTGGATTAGATCTGTTCCGAACAGATCGCCCCTAACGGAGCTTCCTCTCATAAGGCTGGGGAGCTGTTTTGCTATAAGCAGATCCCCCCTAACGGGGTTTTTAAGGTATATTAAAACTAACTTTACAAAGTATTACTCCTGGTTTTCCATCTTTTAGAAATTTCGATCCAGAACGTACCGATGATGGCCATACTTACGGCCAGGGCCCATTCCTGACCACTCAGAGTGACCGTTTTAAAAGCTTCCTGCAGGTAGGGTACCCGGGTTATTATCCAAATAAAAATAGCTGTTGTGAGACCCCAAACAGTCAGGATGGGATTAGAGAACAAACCAAAAGAGAAAAGGGGTTCCCGCTCGGTCCGAAGGTTCCAGGCCAGTAAAACATGGCCTAATAACCAGGTAACAAAGGCGATAGTTTGGGTCTTGATTAATTCCTGACCGTTCAGCCAGGTAACCAGATAGGTCAGGAAGACTGCCCCAAAAAGTCCCATGGCCGAACCCAGAATACTTTTTACCATATCCGGATCCATAAAGCGTGCCTTAGGATTACGGGGAGGGAAGTGCATCAAGTCGGATTCTGCCCGCTCGACTACGAAAGTTGTTGAGGCTCCCAGGTCCATAAAAAGCTCCAGCAGGATAATCTGAATAGGAGAGAAAGGTACCGGCATCTTTAGAAAAACCGGTAAGAGAGTTGCCAAAATCAGTGCCACTTTACAGGCCAGATAGTATCGAATAGCTTTCCGGAGGTTAGCAAAGAGAAGGCGTCCTTCTTTAATAGCCTGCACCAGGGTGGCAAAATTATCATCAACCAGTATCACATCGGCGGCCTCACGGGCTATATCACTTCCGGATTTTCCCATGGCCACACCGATATCTGCAGCCGCCAGAGCCGGTGCATCATTAATCCCGTCTCCTGTAACTGCGACCACCTCCTCCTTTTCTCGTAAGGCACGAACGATACGTAGTTTGTGTTCAGGGGTTATTCGGGCGTAAATAGGAACTTCTTCTATAATTTCCTTCAAAGCCTCATCGGAGAGGGCTTCCAGCTCTAATCCTGTTAAAATAGGGGATGGGAAGCGGATTCCAGGCAATTCACTTCTTGCTACCTGCCGCTCACTTCCCACTCCTCCTGGTTGGCTGTTTTTTGTATTTAATCCTATCTGATCGGCTATAGCCTGAGCGGTTAAGGGATGATCCCCTGTGATCATGATGAGTCGAATACCCGCCGCCTGACAGATTTGAATAGCCTCTTTAACTTCCGGACGCGGGGGATCCGTTAATCCCACCAATCCTACGAAAGTTAGATCGGATTCTACTTTTCCGTTCCCCCATTCTTCCTTCGGAACGGTCTTTTCCGCAAAGGCTATAACCCGCAACCCTTCCTTAGCCATCTGAGAAGTTATGGCTAAAATCCTTTGCCGGTCGGCTTCGGTAAACGGTTCCTCACCGTTCAACCATTGTCGTGTAGAATGCCTGAGAATTGCTTCCGGCGAGCCTTTTACAACGATCCAGAGAACGTTATCCCGCTCATAAACCAGGGACATCATCTTACGGAAATTATCGAAGGCAAATTCTTCCCGTAAGGTGTAGGTCTGGAGAAGCTTATCCCTATCAAGTCCGGATTCTTGAGCGGCTCGTAACAAAGCCAGCTCCAAAGGATCACCTCTACCTGAGATCCAGGATTCCCTGTCCTGACTTTCTACCTTCCATCCGTCCTGGCCAGCCAGACTGTTACAGAGTACCCCCATTTTCAGAAGTTTCTGCCTGAAGATTTCAGGGTACCATCGTGTGACCGTCATGCGATTCTCTGTGAGGGTGCCGGTTTTGTCTGTGGCAATGACAGAAACCGCGCCTAAAGTTTCGGCTGCCTTTAATCGTTTTACAATGGCCTTTCGTCGTGAGAGACGGTAAGCTCCCAGCGCCAGCATGGTGGTGATAAGGACGGGTAACTCTTCAGGAATGGTTGCAAAGGCCAGCGAGAGACCGGTGAGGAGCATCTGTCGGGGAGACTGGCCTCCCCATAACCAGCCCAGTAGAGGGATTAGGGAACTAAGTCCCAATGCCAGCCACACCATCCATCGGGCCAGCTCACGCATCGTCTGCTGGAGTGGTGTACGAGGCGGTTTGATTTTACGGGTCCATCCGGCTATTCGACCTAACTCGGTAGTCATTCCGGTACTTACCACGATACCGATACCCCGACCTCGCAGAATCCGGGTCCCTGCATAGACCAGGTTACGTCGTTCGGCTAAAGGAGTATCCGCGGCAAGAATCCCCTCTGCTTCTTTCTCTACGGGTACCGATTCTCCGGTAAGGGAGGATTCATCCACGGCTAAGCCGAAAGCCTTCACAACACGGGCATCGGCGGGAATATATTGACCGGCTTGGAGTAAGATCACATCCCCTGGTACGATTCTTTCTGTGGGAATTTCCTGATATTGCCTATCCCGACGGGCCAGAACCATGGACCCGGCCAGCTTACGTAAAGCCGCTATAGCCCGTTCGGCTCGATACTCATTGAAAACTTCTATACCCACCACCATCAGGATAACGGCAAAAATTGTCAGGGTATCGACCCATTCACCCCATACGGCATACAGAACTCCTGTGACCAGAAGCAGCAAAATCATCGGCTCGCGAATTTCTTCTAGGAAAACTTCCCAAAAGGACTCCTGTTTTTCTTCGTGGAGTCGATTGGGTCCAAATTGGGCAAGGCGCCTGTTGGCTTCTTCTGCGCTTAAACCGGAGCCGATCTCCACCCCCAGACGGGAGCATATTTCTTGTACGGTGAGGGTATGCCACGCAGGACCGGTCATATCCCTGAATAGTGCAACAAGATTAAATTACCGAAAAACCCCGGTGGAGCAACCTGTCGGGAATAAATACGTTCCCAACTTACACCCCTTCGATTTTGAAATCCGCCATTACAGGTAGGGGCCATGGTGAATCGCTTCTTGTTCACTTATTTTCTGTTCTCTGACCTTCGGGTTCTCTTTTCAGAACCCGATCCATATAGGCCCGATAGGCCTCTTCACTCACCGGAATAACGGCCGGTAAGGAATACCTCTCTTCCCAGTAAGGATCAAATCTTGAAATCCGGTGAGGTGTTTTTTCCGTGTATTTCCATTCCGGATCTATTCGGGGATCTATGGTATCGGGGAGTCGTTTTATAAAATCCGAGAGGCTTTTCAAGTTCAGCAGAGGACAGTAACGGTATTCGGTCAGGCTGTTGAGGACCCTTTGATAGATCTCGTCTTTTTGAATAACATAGATCCCTTTGGGGTTAAGAATCCCATCGTAAAACCAGCATCGGGAGCCGAAATACCCTACATTTCCTGGAATCCAATTTAACGTAACCCCACTGTGCCAACAGCCGATATAGCCCAGTCGGGTCGTTCCGGTTTTCATTGCATTAAAAGACTGACAGCCTTGATAGGCCCAGCGACGGAGTTTTGTTTTGATATAACAACTGACTCCTTCATCCAATAAGGTGGGATCTACCTCTTCCCCTTTAATATAAACCCTGGTATTCCGCCAGGTCCGAATCAGCTCGTACAATTCTTCGAACCCTAGCAGATCTTCAGGGGAAAATATGTTCCGATAGATAAGCACATTTCGCTCATCCATCAATTTAATAAAGCCGGGTAATTTCTGAGCCAGGGCTAAGGCTTTCTGAAAATATCTGGAATTTGTTTGCTCAAATTCGGTAACCAAATACCAACCCCGGTCTACCCATGAATTTTCTGACGGTTTATTTATAACAGCACGCAAAGTCATTCTTATGCCATTTCTACGTTGAAACATCGCATGCCTCACCCTCCCCCATACACACCAGGATAAGAAAGTTAACCCCTGCGGGGCAACCTGTTGATAGCCCCTGGCGTAAGCCAGGGGAAACAGGCTAATAGGATCCTCTAAGCCCCGTTAGGGGCGACCTGTTTAACTGCTTGAAAAAATTCTGAATCCCCGACTTTCGTCGGGAGCTACCAACCGTTCACCCCTGACGGGGCTTTTCAGCTTAACCTGACGCGTATGCCCCTTCCCCTCTCCCCTGAAGCCTCAGGAGAGGGAAAGCGAGGGGGTGAGGTGGACTACCCTGCTTAAGGGCGATTCTGGGGATCGCCCTGCAGGCTATACGATATTTCTATTAAATTTAGTATTAGAAGGTAAAGCGTAAATAAAAAAAGGAGATTACATTTTTATTATATTTTACCTTCTTTTTCACTCTTTAATCTCTACATTTTTTAGCGAAGTAAAATCCCCGGCCGGATAAATTACAAATCCTTGAACCCGGTCACGGGCAACGACCACATGGGTTCCATACCAGAGAAACACATAGGGGAGATCATCTGCCAGAATTTTCTGTACCTGGCTGTAGATGGCCTTTCGTTTCTCCTGATCCAGGATTTTTCGCCCTTCTTCCAGTAATTTATCCAGTTCAGGGTTTATATACTGTCCCCGATTGGCTCCCCTGGGAGGGGTATTGGACGAGTGAAAGATATAATAAAATATATCCGGCTCTGTAATTCCAACCCATTCCAGGGTATACATCTGGAAGTTACCCTTGGTAATGTCGGAAAAAAAGGTTCCCCATTCATAGCTCCGGAGAGTTACCTCGATGCCTACTTCCTTCAATTGTTGTTGGAGGGCTTCTCCGATTCGCTTCCGCAATTGGTTTTCAGAGGTTTTATAGGTAAGGGCAAAGCGGGTTTTAGGTCCCTCTCCATCAGGATCCGGATAACCGGCTTCGTCCAGAAGTTTTTTGGCCAGCTCTTTATTATAGTCATACCGGGTTACATTGGGTTCGTAGGCCCAGTTAGAGGGTGTCAGAAGTCCGGTAGCCGGTTTAGCCAGATCCTTGAGAAGGTAGGTAATGATTGCATTACGATTAATGGCATAAGCAATAGCCTGTCGAACCTTTTTTTCCTTCAAAATAGGATCTTTCAGATTAAAACCCAGATAGGAGATGTTGGTTCCATCCCGGGTCAGAATTTTGAGTCCTTTTGTTTTACGAACCAGGGGAATAACGTCCGGGGGAATTGCATTTTGCACAAGATCTACCGTTCCTTTGCTTAACTCCAGGAACCGGACCGTATCATCGGGAATAATTTTATACACGATTTGATCGACTTTGGCTCTTCCTTCAAAGTAATCCGGGAAAGCCGTAAATTCGAGTTGTTCATCCGGTAACCAGGCTTTCAGTTGATAAGGGCCTGTTCCGATAGGCTTCTGACTGAAATCTTTACCCAGAGCTTCCGCGGCGGCTTGAGGAACGATCCCCAAAACCATGTTGGTTAAAAAAGGAGCAAAGGGTTCTGTCAGGGTAAATTTAATGGTATAAGGGTCCAAAATCTCAATGGATTTAATTTTTTCATAGGATCCCCGCTTGGGGGATTTAAAGTCCGGATCTAAGATGGTCTCGAAGGTATATTTAACATCCGCTGCGGTTAATGGGGAGCCATCGTGAAACTTAACCCCCTTTCTCAGGTAGAAAATATAGGTGGTATCATCTGGAATTTCCCATTTTTCGGCCAACTCCGGAATAAGGTTGGAGTTGGTATCCTTTCCCACCAGGCTATTGAAGAGGATCTGAATGGCACGACCTGAATAGGCATCTGTAGCCAACCGGGGATCCAGATTCACGGGATTACTTTCAAGACCGATAACCAGGCGTGTATCCGCAAAGGAATAAGAGGTGATATAAAAGAGTAAGCTGACAGGAATAAGCAGGTAAGAAAACAGGTGGACATAAGTTCTCATAAACAAAAGAATATCTAATCTCTATCAATCAACTCCTCAAGGGGGGTACTACCTTGTAAAGTTAATTCTGTGTGGTCCCCCCTCACCCCCGGCCCCTCTTCCACGCTGCGGGAGAGGGGAGCCGGTGGATCTCCAGGTCAGCTTCCCAGATAACCCCTCTCCCGAAGCTTCGGGAGAGGGGTGTAGGGGGGTGGGGGCAAAATGGTTATTCAAATTAACTTTACAAGGTAGTACTATCTATCTCGGTAGAGAGAGATTCAATATATAGGTAAACCCTCCTATTTTTTAACGATCGACAACTTGCATTTAAACCGTTAGCCTAAGTATAAGCAAAAAACTTTTTTCTTGTCAACCCTCAAAATCGGGGGTATCTGTATCCATTTAGTAGGTGGAAGAAGAAACACCTTCCTGGCCCCCCTCAAGGGAGGACTCCGGTGGGAACGACCCTGCATCAGTTCAGTCCCCCTTGAGGGGGGCCAGGGGCATAAGGCGCCGGGTTAAGGCGCCCCCCTTCTGACCTTACCTCGCTTTGCAGGGGAAGGAACTTTGAAGCTGAGTTCTCTCCCCTGTGAAACGAAGGAAGGTCAGGAGGGGGGGCCTAGGTGTCAGGATAAGGTTCATGGATTTCAAATTGAGGCCTGACAGGTAATGTAATTCCGTACCTTCCGGCTTCATCGGAGGCCACAGCCGACTATCCTGCCGGGGCTTTCGATCTTTATCCCGGCGCGTAAGGGATAAGGGGGTATTTGCCCTCGCCGGTTAAAGGTATAGATACCGATTATGGATCCTGTTCCAAAAAAGCTTGTATCGGTCATTCTGGTTAACTGGAACGGGCGGAGATATCTCGCCAATGCGCTCCTTTCCCTTTATCGACAGACTTATACACCCCTGGAAATTATTGTGGTTGATAACGCTTCAACCGATGGAACGGTAGATTACCTGGAAGCCGAACATCCCCGGGTTGTAGTAATTAAAAATCCTGAAAATTATGGATTCTGCAAGGCAAACAATCAAGGTATTCGTATCTCCAGGGGGAGTTATATTTTGTTGATGAATCCGGATGTCCGGCTGGAAGAAGATTTTATCGAAAAAGCGGTTCAGGTTGCAGAAAGTGAAGAAGGGATAGGGATGGTTGGTGGGAAATTACTTACCGTCAAAGATCCAACCTGCCTTGATACGACGGGAATTGTTTTGGAGACAACCCGAAGGGCCTTTGATCGTGGGCAAGGGGAGCCGGATAAAGGTCAATTTGACCAGATAGAAGAGGTCTTCGGTATTTCCGGGGCAGCCTGTCTCTGCAAAAGAGAGATGTTAGAAGCGGTTAAAGTTCAGGAAGAGTATCTGGACGAGCTTTTCTTTGCTTATAAGGAAGACATAGATCTCTCCTGGCGTGCGAGACTGGCCGGATGGAAGTGCGTTTATACCCCTTCTGCTGTTGCTTACCATGATCGGACCTGGTCTAAAGGAAATCGAAGACAGATACCTTTCTGGATTCGCCGTCACTCTTTGAAAAACAGATATCTCCTGCTTCTCAAGAACGACCGCTGGTCTGAGATACGACCCTGTCTAAAGGATCTTCTGTGGTATGAGTTGAAAAGTCTCGGGTATATTCTCTTTCGGGAGCCCCACTTATTTCTGGCCCTATTTCAAGTGATACGATTACTTCCCCGGGCTTTAAAAAAACGGGCCGTAATTCAGAAGGGAGCCAAAGCCGGTAAAGAGGATTTAATTCAATGGTTTTACAGATAGCTCATGGCAAATAGCTGAAAATTGTGAATGTTGTGGCCCCGCAAGCAGGCAGAAGGATTGAACAGACCACGCAAAGAATTCAAGCAGAAAGTCTTGCCTGTGCTGTTCTGCTTGATAACGATTGAGAAAAATCTCGGCAGTATGTCACCTATGGCGGATCCATCTCGTCATAGTAATTGAAGAAATAAATCCTGATAAACAAAGGAGGATTAAATAACCAACAAGGAAACCACGACGATCAACGCCGAAAACACTGTGGTAACGCTCATCAACATGTATGAGGTTGTACCAGAGAGACAGGCTGAACTCGCCCAGCTCCTCGCTGACGCGACAGAGAAGGTGATATAATACCTGCCGGGCTTCATCTCCGTCAACATTCATCGCAGCCTGGACGGTACCCGTGTGGTGAACTACGCGCAATGGGTCTTCAAGGAAGGCTTCGATCGCATGCTGAAGAGCCCGGAAGCTCAGGCCCAGATGAAGCAGTTTGCCACTATCGCCAGAAGTGTCTCACCTGCCCTGTATAAGTGAGTTCCGTTCATACCAGGTAATACCAATTTGATATTGAAACCTAGTAAGGGTAGCCCTCTGTGGCTGCCCTGTTTAAGGACAACCTCTCTTACCCCTGGCAGGTAGGAGGGGCCTGGAGTTAAGTTAATAAAAACTCCTCTGTAAACCAACCCCAGGGTAAAGAATTCGGATTATTTGCAGGAGTTTATCTGAAAACCGAAGATGGGGGTACCATCCCATGATTCCTAACTGCCTGGATAAACTAAAACGGTTTTATGATGATATCGGCTTTAACTTGCTTGGTATGGTCTCTGCCGAGGAGTATGATACCAAGGCCCCTGCCCAGGCTCCTCATATTCGACAGCTCTTTCTAGAGGCCAGAACGGTCCTTATCATAGGAAATGGGGGATCTGCTTTCTGGCAGCATTACAAAAACTTCCTTCAAAGAAATCCGAACTTCGAGCAGGGTCGGAAGGACCCCTTTGATGATTATACCGTCCTGGTTCTGGCAGAAGGTGAAAAGTTACTGCGGGAAGCAGGGTTCAAAACAAAAACCGTTTACCCTTTCGTTAGAGAGAAAGTTTGGCTCTCGTTTCAGCAGATGGCCGTCCTGGCAGGCTTGGGTAAGATCGGCAAACATGGGGTCCTTATCCATCCTGAATACGGACCCTGGGTATCCTTTCGGGGAGCCTTTTTGACCGACATTCCCTTTAACTTTGAGATTCCCGATCGAAACTTTGATCCGTGTAAGGATTGCCCGGCTCCCTGTATAACTGTATGCCCGGGAAGTGCTGTAACCGATTCGGGATTTAATCTTTCTCGATGCCTGGAGACAAAACTCACCCATCCTATCTGCCAACAAACCTGCTTATCCCGATTTCATTGTGTCTATGGAAGTCAATACCGATTTCAAGATGCGGAACTGAAATTCCATGCCAGATTTACTCCTGAAAAGGCTCAATATCTGTCTTCTCGATGGGATAAGAACAGGTAGGAAACCACAGCTTTTTAAGTCAATTGGATCTTGGTGGAGAGGTTCTGGGCTCGCCGACTGCATACAAGCAAGTCTTCATACTTGAGGGTAACCGGATCTACATTGACGGCAATGGCATCCTGACCCTTTCGGGCAACTTCTTCCATGAACAGGATAATCTGATCTCCCCTGAGAGGCCCGAACATCATAAGGTTCCCAAATTTTCCGGTAGCCCCCGTCGCATCGGTATAGTCCTGGAGTTTAGTAGAGGAAGTAAAAGCCAGAAGAATTTCAAATCCCAAGATTCGATCCTTGAGACAAATAGGACGGGATTCCCGGTCAAATAAAAACCATAATCCCGAATCGTTATATCGGTTAATCTGATCCTCCAGTTTTTTGTATAACATGGCTAAAAACTTCTTAAAGGGCGATTTATCTTTTTACTCAACCTTGTGTATGGAACAATTAAGCTGACGCCAGAACTTGATATAATAATTTACTCCCGAAAGCACGGTGAGTATCATGGCTATCCATAGGGAGACAATTCCTAAATGGGGTCCCATATTCTGAGGACCTAAGATAAGGGCACAGGTAGCCAGGATTTGGGAGATCATTTTATACTTTCCCAGTCTTCCGGCCGGTATGATAATATTTTCCGTTACTGCAATCCCCCGTAGACCGGTTACGGCAAGCTCTCTTCCAACAATAACGACCACCATCCAGGCAGGGGCCCTTCCAATTTGGACCAGGGAAATGAGAGCCGCGGAAATAAGCAATTTATCGGCTAAGGGGTCTAGTAATTTGCCCAGCGTGGTTATCTGACCTAAAAATCGTGCAATGTAACCGTCTAATAAGTCGGTCAGTGCTGCAATTAAAAAAATAACTACCGCCAGGACATTACTGTATTTGGTCACAATCACCACAACCAGTAAAGGAACAAGGAATATGCGCATGAGTGTAAGAATGTTGGGGAGGTTTAGAATCAAGGCGACACCTTATAGTAATATTCCAAGCCAATTTCTTCCGCCAGGCTCTTCATCACCTCAGAGGTAATATCTTCAAAGAACGGAGAAACCCAGAGCTCTAGAATACCTTCTTTCGGATCTACAGTACGAACCACTGCTATCCCATCATAACCTTCTATAATACTGTTCAGAAAACCGATCTGGCTTTTATTAATCTTGGCTCTGTAAGAGACAGTATCCATCGCCTGACTCCGTTGTCGGTTGTTTAATGAGCACCGGGCAACTAACAAACAAAAAACAGCTGACAATTTGTATTTACATCCTCTCTCCGGTTAAAGTCAAGTTTTTTAGGTAGATCTGAGCCTGACATTTTATGGCGGTGAATGGTCCAGATACGAGTTCCAAAAAGTCATTGACATCTATTTGAAACTCCTCTAATCTAGTGTTAGATTAAGATTTTAGCAATTCTTAAATTAAGAAGTAAAACGTAAAACATAACTTATAAAACGTAGAACGTAAAGTGTAAAACAGGTCTTACACGGAATTCTACTCCTTACGTTTTACGTTTTACACCTAACGTCCATGTCAGGCCATTCTAAGTGGAGCACGATTAAACATAAAAAAGCCAAGGCAGATGCAGAGAAGGGTAAACTTTTCACAAAGGCGATTAAAGAACTGACGATAGCAGCACGCATGGGAGGTGGAGATCCGGAGTCCAATCCAAGACTCAGAACGGCCATTGCAGCGGCCAAAGCCATTAATATGCCCAGTGAGAATATTGAACGGGCTATTAAGAAGGGAACCGGAGAATTACCGGGGGTTACCTATGAAGAGACCACCTATGAAGGTTATGGGCCCGGAGGTGCAGCCCTTTTAATTGAAATTACCACCGATAATAAGAATCGTACGGTATCAGAGATCCGACATATTCTATCCAGAAATGGAGGGAATATGGCCGAAAGCGGAGCGGTATCCTGGATGTTTCACAAAAAAGGGCTTATTCTCGTAGACAAAGAAGCTATCGATGAAGATGAGTTGATGACGGCGGTATTGGATGCCGGAGCCGAAGATATGAAAATTGAGGAAGGGAGTTATGAAATCACCACGCAGCCCGGAGATTTTGAGAAAGTTAAAAGAGCTATCGAGGATCTGGGTATCAAGCCTTCCTTTGCCGAAGTTACCATGGTCCCTCAAACCACAGTGGTGGTTAAGGGAAAAGACGCCCAACAACTCCTGAAACTTATGGAAGCGCTGGAGGACCATGATGATGTTCGAAAGGTTTATTCAAATTTTAATATCCCACAGGAAGAACTTCAAGCTATTGCGGAGGAAATGTGAGCCTTCGGGTTTTGGGAGTAGATCCCGGATCGATTAAAAGCGGCTACGGTTTAATCGAAGAATCCCAGAATAAGTTACGGACTCTTGATTTCGGAGCTATTTATACCCATCCCAAGGACCCCTTTCCGGTTCGTTTACTGGAAATTAAGCGAGGTCTTGAGCAGGTTATCACATGTTATCAGCCCGAAGTGATGGCTTTGGAAGATGTGTTCTTTGCCAAAAATGTAAAATCTGCATTAAAATTAGGCCATGCCAGGGGAGTTATCCTGGTAACTGCCGTGGAAGCCGGCTTAGAGGTTGTGGAGTATGCGCCTTTAGAAATTAAACAGGCAGTGGTCGGTTATGGTCGGGCCGATAAACACCAAATCCAGCAAATGGTAAAGATTCTCCTCGGACTCCGAGATATCCCCCAACCTGAAGATGCGGCAGACGCCCTTGCAGTAGCTATCTGTCACATTCATTCGGCAGAAATGAAAAGAAGACTTATGAATTTGTAGTATGGGGGTGTGGGAGTAGGGAGGTGTGGGAGTATGGGGGTGTGGGAGTATGGGAGTATGGGAGTATGGGGGTGTGGGGTATAGATACCTCTCCCACTTCCATACTTCCACACTTCCATACCCCCACACCTCCCTACTCCCACACCCCCATACTACAGACAAGGGTGATCGCAAGGCTTACAGGCAAGCTGATTTATAAATCTCCGGAGTATATTGTCATAGATGTTGGGGGAGTGGGATATCAGGTTTCCGTTCCTTTATCCACATTCTATGAGCTTCCAGAAAAAGGAGAAGTAATCGGTCTCCATATTTATACAGCCGTTCGGGAGGATGCCATTGAACTCTACGGTTTTTTAACTTTGGAAGAGCGGGAACTTTTTAAACTTTTGTTGACGGTGTCTAAAATAGGCCCTAGATTGGCTCGAAATATACTTTCTGGGATTTCCGTAAGTGAATTGAAGAATGCAGTGGTAACTTCCAATGTTTTAAAGTTGAATGCTATTCCGGGGGTCGGCCAGAAAACAGCCGAAAGGTTGGTATTGGAACTCAAGGATAAAATTCCCTCTACCTCTGTTCTCCATGAAGCAACGGAGGAGATATCTCCCGATGAAAAAATTGGCGATGCACTCTCGGCCCTGGTAAATTTAGGATATAAACGAAATTTAGCCGAACAAGCAATTAAACGAGCCGTTGCTGAAATCGGTATAGAAAGTCCTCTGGAAGAGATTATCAGGATCTCTTTGAAGTATTTTTCAGGTTAAAAATCCGTTGTCCGTTGTCAGAAAGGATGTACAACGGACAACGGACAACGGACAAATAGATGAATAAGAACCAAAGGAATAATCTTAATACGATTCCTGCTCGAATCGAGGAAGACGTTTTATTGGATACCAGTCTTCGGCCTCAGGGTTTTTCGGATTACATCGGACAGGAAAAAGTTAAGGAAAATCTCCATATATTTATCCAGGCGGCTAAAAAAAGAGGGGAAGCTCTGGATCATGCATTGTTTTACGGGCCACCTGGATTAGGTAAGACGACCCTGGCCTATATTATAGCCCGTGAAATGAACGTAAATATCAAAACCACATCGGGTCCGGTTATTGAACATGCAGGGGAGTTGTCTGCAATTCTGACCAATTTGGGAGAAAAGGACGTTTTATTTATCGATGAAATTCATCGATTAAATCGGGTGGTCGAGGAGATTTTATATCCGGCTATGGAGGATTTTCAACTCGACCTGATCGTAGGCCAGGGCCCCAGTGCCCGATCCATCAAGATGAATCTTCCCAAGTTTACTCTGGTAGGTGCTACAACTCGAGCAGGGTTATTGACTTCTCCTCTCCGGGATAGATTTGGGATCGTACACCGTCTGGAGTTTTATACCCCCGAAGAACTCAAACAAATTGTTCGGCGGTCCGCCCGAATTCTCCAGATTGAAATCGAGGAATCCGGTGCTTTGGAAATCGCCAAACGCTCACGGGGAACTCCACGGATTGCCAATCGACTCCTTCGCCGGGTTCGGGATTACGCCCAGGTAAAAGCGCAGGGAGTCATTACCCAGGAGGTAGCCGATAAGGCGTTAAAAATGCTGGAAGTCGATGAACAGGGCCTCGATCAGATGGATCGTAGATTGCTGCTTACCATCATCGAAAAATACGACGGGGGACCGGTAGGATTGGAAACCCTCGCTGCAGCCATCGGTGAAGAAAAGGATACCCTGGAAGATGTTTATGAACCCTTCTTGATCCAGTTGGGCTATCTTGAACGAACACCACGGGGTCGAAAGGCAACCCGCCTGGCTTATGAACATTTTGGGATAGAACCCGACGTCAGACAAACAAATCTCTGGACGAAAGAAAAAAGATAAGATCTCCGGTCTGTTGTTTACCACCGATGGCAACCCCCGGCTAACAACGGACCAGGAACCCCCTGTCACGTGTTAAACATTGCACATCGAGGAGCTTCAGGTTATTATCCCGAGAATACCTTAATAGCTTTTCAACAAGCTGTGAAAATGGGAGCCGATATGATAGAATTAGATGTGCACCTGACAAAAGATGGGGAAGTCGTGGTGATCCACGATGAAATGCTGGAAAGAACAACCAACAGAAAGGGATACGTCCGGGATTATACTTTATCTGAGTTAAAGAAACTGGATGCAGGCTCCTGGTATAAATCCGAATTTGCCGGAGAGAGAATTCCTACTTTGGAAGAAGTGTTACAGAACCTGAAAGGAAAAGTTCAATTTAATATCGAAATTAAAAATGGACCCGTTTACTACCGAGGTATCGAGGAAAAAATACTAACCCTTCTCTCAAAACACGACCTGAAGGATCAGGTCGTCATCTCTTCCTTTGATCATCGGTGTTTAAAAAAAATCAGAGAGATGAAGCCAGATCTAGCTACAGGGTCTCTGGTTAAACTGGGGGTTCTTTATGTGGCCAGACTGCTAAGACCTGAAAAAATAGCGCAATCGGTGGGAGCTACAGGCCTTCATTTAAATAAATCCTATGTAACTCCGGATCTTGTTCGTCGAGCCAGGCAACATGGATTAAGAGTCCTGGTGTGGACCGTTAATGAACCGGCCCAGATGTCCTATTTTATTAAAATGGGTGTAGACGGAATCGTGACTAACTTTCCGGACAGGCTTAAAAATGAGCTAAAGGGTTTAAAGTGAAGGGAAAGGGTGTTGAGTGTTTGAAGTACTTAAAGTGCCTAGAGCAACTAAAATGAAAAGAAACTTTGGAGACTTTAGGTACTTTAAGCACTTTAGACACTTCTAGAAATGGAACAAATTGTTGCGATGCTCCTGGCCGGAGGACAGGGAAGTCGGCTGAATATCCTTGCAAGTGAGCGTGCCAAGCCGGCAGTTCCGTTTGGAGGTGCTTATCGGATTATCGATTTTACGCTAAGTAATATCATGTATTCAGGAATCGAGAATGTGGGCGTTCTGACCCAATATCGTCCCAGCTCTCTCATGGACCATATTGGTCAAGGAGAAGCCTGGGATCTTGTGGGCCGACGACGGGGGGTAAAAATTCTTCCCCCTTACACAGGTACAACGAGTGCAGATTGGTACAAAGGAACTGCTGATGCCGTCTTCCAAAATTTACAATATCTATGGGATCATAATCCGGATTTGGTTTTGATCCTCTCCGGAGACCACATTTACAAGATGGATTATGTTCCCATGATTGAATACCATATCTCTAAAAAAGCGGATTTAACTTTGGCCGTTATGAAAGTATCCCTTGAAGAAGCTACCCGATTCGGTACGGTATTTATAAATCCAGACGGCCAGGTTACCGGATTTGAGGAAAAGCCTAAAAAACCCAGGAGTACCCTGGGATCTCTGGGGATTTACGTCTTTAAAGCAGAGGTGCTTTATAAGACCCTCATAGAAGATGCTAAACGAGCGTCATCCTCCCACGATTTTGGTAAGGATATTATCCCCGGGATGTTAGCAAGCTATAAGATTTATGCCTATCCCTTTGAGGGGTATTGGCGAGATGTGGGGACCATTCAATCCTATCTCGACGCCAATATGGATATCTTAGACTATAATTCAGGGTTGGATCTTGCCAAGTGGAGGGTCCGTACCAATCAAGAAGATCGGTACCTGGGAGATAGGCCCCCGGCTAAATTCCTGGGGGAGGGAAGAGCTATAAATTCCATAGTTTGCCGGGGATGCATCATCCGTGGAAGTGTGGAAAACAGTATCCTCTCGCCCGGAGTTATTATCCAGAAAGGAGCTAAAGTCCGAAACTCGGTGGTAATGCATGATTGTGTCATCGAAGAAGATGTCATCCTGGATAAAGTCATCCTGGATAAAGACGTAAAGGTCGGCGCAAAGTCTATAGTGGGTTATGGAGAGGACAACCCTCCCAATGAAAAGTTTCCAACCCATCTTTATACGGGAATTACCGTGGTTGGAAAAGGAGCCGTTTTGCCGGAGGGGATACAAATAGGAAGAAATTGTATTATTTATCCCAGGGTACGACCTTCTCAGTTTACCGGCAAGTATCTTAAGAGTGGAAGTACTGTGTTTAATGAAGAAAGCCAGGGGGTGAAGTAATGAGGGGAGTGAAGGGAATCTTAAAAGGATAGGCTTTTTCTAACCTAACCTCCTAACTCCCTAGGCGCCGGGATAAGATTTAGCTGGGAGGGCGATCGTCTGCTTCACCCCTTTGCTTCCCCCAGGCGCCGGGATAAGAAGGTTAGCCCAACAGGGCGACCTGTGGATAGCCCCTGGTGCAAGTCAGGGGAAACAAGATCTATCCTCCTCTAAGCCTCAGCAGGGTGACCTGTTAAACAGGCCGCTACGGAGCTTGAAAAAATTCTGAATTTCTGAATCCTCCGACCTACATCAGGGGCTACCAACCGTTCGCCCTTGACGGACTTTTCAGCTTATCCTGGCGCGTATGGGTGGAGGGGCCTTAACCTGGGCCTATGGGGCAAAGGGGGGGAGGGATGTTATGACCGAAAATAAGGCTTTTCCTTCTTAGCTTGATGTGTATGGGGGACAGACCCACCCTTCCCTCTCCGCATGCTGGGAGGGAAGGGAGAGGCTGCCCTGTTTAAGGGTGATTCGCCAGGATCCCCCTGCAGGTGTACTGCATTTTTATTTGGGTTTAGTATTATTCCCTGGTTCCACTGACCGGGATATCCCCTGGGAATCCCCATTGAATGGAAGAAGATTTTGTAAATCTGGAAGAAGAAGTTAAAATCTCCCAGTTCCCATTTGGTGGTCGCCAGATAGCCAAATCTACTCTCCTATCTCCATCGTAATCTGCAGGGACCGGTACATCTCCCGGCAAACCCCACACCTTGGGGATGGTCTTATTTCCTACCTGGACTTCCCATGTTCCATCGGTCGGTCGCCATACCGCAAGATTCGTAATTCCGTTACCATCATAATCGGCTGCAACGGGAATATCACCGGGTTGACCGAACTTCTGGATAAGGAACCCAAATTGAGAAAGAAGGATATACCAGGTCTGATCGCTGGGTCGCCAGACCCCCACATCGATTACTCCATCTCCATCATAATCCCCCGGTACCGGAATATCTCCTTCCACGCCCCAAGGGATGAAGTTAAAACCTCCCCGGGATCCAAAGATATACCAGGTTCCATCACCGGGTCGCCATACTGCCGGGTCTGTTTTTTGATCTCCATCATAGTCTCGGGGTACCGGGATATCTCCTTCCACGCCCCAAGGGATGAAGTTAAAACCTCCCCGGGATCCAAAGATATACCAGGTTCCATCACCGGGTCGCCATACTGCCAGGTCGGTTCTCTTGTCCCCGTCGTAATCTCCGGGAACCGGAACGTCCCCTTCCAGGCCCCAATCCAGAAAATTAGGTCCCAAGAAGGAATTCCGAATATACCATCTTCCTTCAGAAGGTCGCCAAACGGCAAGATCCAGTTTGTTATCCCTATCAAAATCCGATGAGTCCACAATAGAAGGATTTCTTGTCACCATAAGACCGTTAGCCAATATGGAGGATTGTCCATCCAGGGTATTGAGAGTCACATTCCTTGAGCCCGGTGAGATGGAAATACTCGGAGTAAAATCTATCAGGAGTTGACTGTTGGGGAGATTGGTAACTGAGTGAATCGTAAAGCCTGGGCCAAAGTCTATGGTCATCACGGCTTGAAAATCGGCTCCGGACAAAACGGCTTGACTACGAATCCCCGGAATAACCACCGAAGGGGTCAGCGTGGTAACCGAGGGAGGCGGGGGGAAGAAAACCAGGATTCGATTATTGTCATTATCTGCAACGTATAATCTTCCAAAATCATCTACTGCCAGGCCCACCGGGGTAAAGAAAGAGTTAGCACTGATCCCTCCGTTATTCGCGATAGCCGTGGTGAAATTTCCTCCCTGCCCCAGAACCAGATCAGCTACCTGATCCGTTGTGAGAGGGGACATAAAAAGCAGGACTCGATGATTACCTGCATCGGCAATATAAACATTTCCAAAGTTATCCCAGGTAACCCCTTGCGGCGAACAGAGGGAGTTTGCACTTCTTCCTCCTGTATTACAGGTACCCGTGTTAAAGCTTCCCCCCTGACCAAAGACCCGATCTGCCTGGGTATCGGAAGTCAAGGGATTATCAAACTCCAAAACCCGATGATTATCCCGATCTGCTACCAGCAAATTTCCTAAATTATCTACGGCAAGCTCCCAGGGAGAACATAAAGAACCGGCATGGATACCTCCACTATTACAGGTGTTTGTCGTAAAGTTTCCCCCCTGACCAAAGACCCGATCTGCCTGGGTATCGGAAGTCAGGGGATTATCAAACTCCAAAACCCGATGATTATTACTGTCGGATACATAAAGATTTCCCAATTTATCCACCGCAACCCCCAAAGGAACGCAGAGCGAGTTGGCACTGAGACCCCCATTATTACAGGCATTGGTAGTAAAATTCCCTCCCTGACCAAACACCTTATCCGCAACGGTATCGGTGGTAAAAGGGCTGTTATATGCCAGGACCCGATTATTATTAAAATCGGCTACATAAAGATTTCCCTTGGAGTCCACAGCAATTCCTATAGGCAGGCAAAGAGAAGAAGCACTTACGCCCCCGGTATTACAGCCTGCCGAAAAGAAATCCGGCTGTCCGATCACCAAATCGGCGGGTTTTCCATTGATAAGGGATAGGACATCCTTATAACCGAGTATCCGGCTGTTGGTCGTATCCGTTACATACAGTCGATTCGGAATTACGCTTCGATCTATGGTTACTCCAAATGGGTCAAAAAGCCCCTGAGCATCCGTAAAATCGGGAAAAAAGGTTGTAAATAACTTTTGCCCGAAGACTTTATCTGCAATGGTATCCGAAGTTAAAGGAGTTTGATACATGAGAATCCGATTATTGGAGAAATCCGATACATAGGCATTTCCAGAACTATCAAAGGTAACCCCTATGGGGGTACAAAGGGAAGTGGCATTAATTCCTCCGCTATTACAGGTATTGGTATTAAAGTTCCCTCCCTGACCGAATACCCGATCTGCTTGGGTATCAGAGTTTAAGGGGTCATCAAATTCCAGGACCCTGTGATTGTTGGTATCAACAATATAAAGATTTCCATTTGGATCTATCTTTGCATCTTGGGGAAAACAAAGAGAATTCTGGTTGATCCCGCCGTTATTACAGACATTGGATCCAAAACTCCCATTCTGACCAAAGACTCTATCTGCCATCGGGTCGGCGGATTGTGGATTATCAAACTCGAGGACTCGGTTGTTATTGGTATCCACAATATAAACGTTCCCGGCCTGATCAACTACAATCCCTACCGGAAGACAGAGGGAGTTGCTGGTAACGCCTCCATTATTGCAGACATTACTTGCAAAATTTCCACCCTGACCAAAGACCCTATTGACCACCGGGGAGGTTAGGGGATTCTTATATTCAAGTACCCGGTTGTTTTTAGAATCGCTGATATAAAGAGTGCCTGCATTGCTGATGTAAACACCCTGCGGACCACACAGTGAACCCGCCTGAATGCCTCCGTTGTTACAGGTATTGGAACTAAAACTCCCGCCTTGCCCAAAGACCCTGTCCGCCAACGTATCGGTCGTAAAGGGCGAATCATACTCCAGGACCCGATTATTATCACTATCGGCTACATAGAGGTTTCCAGCATTGTCGACAATAATTCCTAAGGGGGTACAGAGGGAACCGGGACCCAGGCCACTGGAATTACAACCCGAGGAGAAAAAGTCCGGCTGTCCGATCACTAAATCCGCCGGATTACCGTTTACAAAAGAACTGATATCCCTATAACCTAAAATTCTATGATTCTTGCTGTCGGCGATATAAAGCCGATTCGGATTGACACTTCGATCTACGGCAACTCCAAAGGGAAGATTAAATCCCTTGGCATCTACCAGATTATCGGTCCCCCTGTTAAAAGCCACCTGCCCGATCACTACATCGGCCGTTGGATCGGAGATAGCTCCCCACCCAGGAAGAGCAGACCCCATCAGTAAGACCCAAATTCCTACCATCACACCCCATGTGTCTTTCCAATCCCTCAAATCTAAAAAAGTCTTCAGATAGGTACAATAAGACCCTTTCTTATCCATAGTTTTAACTTTTACCTTGTTAGCTACCTCTTTCCATAAAAAGAAGTAGAACTACCAAAGTAAAAAAATTTATAGGAAAAGTTTTCATGTAAGACAGGTTTTGGTGATTATAGCTTGCGATAGCAATATATATACCAGGATAAAACAGATCAATTAATAATAAATGATCTCATTATTTTATTCTTCAGACCTTTGGAATAAGTTCTTTAAATAGAGGGAATTATAGGATTCCGGGTTGAACCGTCTGGCCAGGCTTCTGGCTATTTCAATTTTTTGGATGGAGGCTTCTTCTTCTCCAAGGGCCGACAGAACTTTACTTAGGAGATAATACCCTCCGATAAAATTAGGTTCTAAATCCAGGGCTTTTTTTAGCTGCTCCTGAGCCTCTGAATATCGCTTCATCTTAACATAGAGATAGGCTAAATTGTACCTCAAAAAGGGGTCAAAGGGGCTTAGCGTAATAGCCTGTTGATAGTCTGTAATTCCTTTCAGGAGAGTCTGCTCAGTGGGGAGAAGCCGCCTGGTGAGTTCGACATATAGAGCCGCTCGATGGTAATAGAATTGAGCTTCCCTTGAATTCCAACGGATGGCTTCCGAGAATTCTTTAACCCCTCCGTAAAAAGCCTCCCAGTTGGGATAATTTTTGAAAGCTGTGGTATAAAGGGTTCCCAGAAGATCATGATAATAAGGATGGATCGGCACATAAGCCAGAGCCCGATTCAATTTCTCAATAGCCTCCAGGGGTTTGCCCTGATCCAATAACTCCTGGGCCTTGAGATAATAGAAATGCCCCAAAAAGGGGTAAAGAATTACAACCGTCCAAATATAAAGGGATAAAAGGGATGCAAAGACACGGAAACGCAAAGACGGTGAAGCATAGGAACGTGGGAAATTATTTTTTCCCTCTAAGTTTCCAGGTACGAGGGCATCCCGGTTTTCGGATTCATGGAGTAGAAGGACCATGAGTACAACCGTTGTAATGGAAATAGCCGGTGAGTGAAAAACACTATTTACAAGGCTTTGAATAAGTACCGCCAATAGGGCGATCAGAAGACCTTCTTTGGTTTTTGATGAAGCTCTATGGTGAAGTCCGAACCGGAATATCCAGACAACTAAAGTTACGGCAAGGATCAATCCGGGTATTCCCAGCTCAGCTCCCACTTGCAAGAACTCATTATGGGCCAGATCGGTTGTTTTTGAGTAGCGGGCAATCCAATTTTCTGTAGGGAATCGATATTGCTCAAAATACTCCCCAAAGGTTCCTAAACCTACCCCCCCTAAAGGATGATCCCGGATCATGGTCAGACTACTCTTCCAGATCTGAATCCGATCATAGGCAAAGGGGTCCTCCTGCTTCCATCGGAGGAGTTGCGTACGCCAGGGACTTGGAATCAAAAAGAATAAAAACAAAGCGATAAGGACTCCATAAAAAGCCTTTCTCAGGTTACAGTACAACAAAGCCAACGCAGCGATTATCAGGCTCACAAAGCCCCCTCGAGAACGGGTAGCCAGTGTAACCCAACCTAAAAGGATCGCAACGGCTAAGTAACCCAACCCCACAAGGGATAAATTTATCCGACTTGCCAGCAGGACAAAACCGATTACAAGAAAAGTGGCAAAGTCATTAATATTGATAAATCCGGATAGAAATCGGCCAGAAGGGGTCAGATAGTTATGATAGAGAGCCAGTATAGCCTGGATAAAAATACTTGTAAGAAGGGCCAGTCGGAGGAAATCTGGATATTTTTTATGATAACATAATTCTCGGCCCAGAATAAATACCCCTAGATAACTGAACAGCTTAATTATTTCCTGAAGGGTGGCATAGAGATACTTCGTGATAAAGAGGGAGGAAAAACTCCATAGGGTCAGAAGAATGAGAATCCGGTATACAGTCCGGAGCCCGGTGTTCCCGATGGGTTGTCCCGGGCTTTTTACGTCCACCGGATAACAAAAGATCCCGAATCCTGAATCCCGGACAATATGGAGGGTTATCAGAAAAAGGACCAGAGTCTGGGTGATAAATAAGGCCAGAGAGTTACCGCCTCCTTCATTAAAAGGAATAAAGATAAGTAAAAGGCAGAGTCCCAGCAAAGTAACGTCAGGCATTCCAGGTCTTATAATTTCCTGGAAGTACGGTCTTTGCGGAAAAACCTTTACCGGTAAAGTAATTTTAGGAATCATGGATGCGATGAGGGTTTGGCTTCTCTCTGTTCATGGAGCGGATAGGGTAGAGAGTAAAGATCGTCCAGGACCCGATCCATACCATGAAAGTCATCAGGCTCAAAAATAATCCCATTTTGTAGGAGAAAGGCTCATATTTAAATTGGACGGTATGTTCCCCCGACTCCAGAGTAACAGCGCGAAGAATATAATTAACCCGCAGGATCTCACGCTTTTGTCCATCTACATACGCTCTCCATCCTGGGTAATAACTATCGGCAAAAACGAGATAACCCCCTTGGGAAGTCTCCGTTTCTACAGTAGCACGGGTCGGAGAATAGTCAACCACATGGGCTTGAGAGGCAAAGGGTTCTCTCCAGGAGGACTCTTGGGAAGCCCAGACGCCTTGCCTGTCATCATCTGAAGAAGGTAACAGGGGACTTGAAACCTGGGATTCACTTTTAGCTTCCTGTTTCTGGCCTCCTGTCTCCTGCCCTTCTTCTAATAAAACAATTTCTTCTTGCGGATCGAAATCATCTCGGATGAAAGTATTAAGTGCTTCAACTCCCTTTTTGACCGTTCTACTCCGTGGAACGATATAGGCTCTGGGAAGATAAGCCGTATTCTCATACACCCCCATTTTCAAATCCGGGAAAAAAGCTATCGGCCTGAGTCTTTCATCCTTCAGCGGCGAAAAACTCAATAAGTAACGGACGTTTAGCAAACTTAATAACTTAAGTTTCGCCGGCAACGGTGCAATCTCCAGAGCATGGAGTAAAAGTCCGTAATCCATGGGACGTAAGGAAAAAGTTCCGGCCGCATCATATACATGGTTCTGAACGCTATAGTAAGGAAAGAGGGTATTCTTAAACCAGGAATAACGTTTGAAGGGATCCTCCCTCACAAAATCCGGAATTTCCGGAATATCGCGGGAATATCGATAAAAGCGATAGAGACGAGAGTCTTTATCAAAGAGATTAATCACGGCGGGGGGTTCGGAATAAAACGGTTCGGTTACCGTGGGGTGGAGATGGATATGGGCCGAAAAGAGATCTATTGTTAAAATAAAAATCAGAAGTATTCCAGAAACCCGAGGGTTTAGTTTAGAAGTCGCAGTCAGAATGATCACTCCAGTTCCTGCTAAGAGAAAAACCGCGGAGGTAAAAATTTCTTTATGAACATAGGGGATTGCTTCCCGAAGTTTTTCAAGGGAAATATATCCTCCAAAAATTCTTTGGAAAAGAGCCCCCTGGCTTAAAGAATCCACTAAAAGAAAAGCCAGCAGGAGCCAGCTCAGGCATAAAAAGAAAAAACCAATCCTCTTCAAAGGGGGGAGGTGGTGGCGGCTTTTTTCTTTCCTTATCAAAAGGATCTGGGCTCCGAAACCTCCCAGGGCCGAAGCTGCAAAGGTGGTCAACACCAGGTATTTAACCGGAATTCTCAGACCTCCCATAAAGGGAACATAGCGGTACACCAGATAGTGGATCGGGGTATAAGGGCCTAACATTAAAATGATAGACAAAATCAAAAGTATTAACAGATAAGAAACAAGCCTATGACGTAAGCAGGTCAAGGTCAGCATTCCCAACAGGAGAGTAGATACACCGAAGTAGATGCTTATAAAGTAAGCGTAATGATTATCATAAAAAGGTTCACCCCAAAAAGGGATATCCGTCTTTTTGCCGAAGAAATGGGGGATAAAGAATTCTATAAGACCTGCCGGATGGAGGGTGTGGCTGCTTGCAGCTTCGTAATCCAATCCCTTTACTCTCGCCGATTGTAAAGCCAGTTCCCGGGAGGGGAGAAATTGTACCATAGCCAGGGAGATTCCTATGCCGATGATCAAAATAAAAATGCCTGTATTTCTCGCAAAGGCCTTGAGCCGGCTCTTCGGATCCCACAAACTCGTAAATCCCACGTATAAGCCCAATGCCAGTAAGGTAAAAAAAACAACCTCGATGCCTCCTGTTAAAAGCTGTAAACCCAAAAAACCACCGGCCAGAAGAATAGAGGGGAGCGAACCGAAGGGGGTCCATAATTTTTTTTCTGTCCGGGGTTTGGGGTTTAAAGCCCTGTCGAGAAACAAAAAAATCAACGGGATCCATGCAAAGGGAGGGTTAAATTCGAAATCAACGGCATATCCACTCAACATATAAGAGGAGGCAGCCAGCCAGGCAGGGACGGGAGAGCAGTTCCAGTGGCGCATAAGGGCATAAAAGAAAGCTCCGGCCAGGAAAATATGGAGGACAAGGAAATAAATATAAGTAGAACCGGTTAATCCGGTTAAACAGAGGAAGAGATTCAGAGGATAAAGGGACATGGTACCGGGATTGGCCAGATGGGGCACACCGGAAAGTTGATAGGGATTCCATAGCGGAATGTACCCGGCTTTAAGCATTTCTATAACCAGATGCATCCATTGATAGCCGACCCCGTAGATGTCCCGGATATAATAAAGTTCCTGAAAAAAGAAAGTTTTTGAGAAGAAGAGAACGATGACCAGGAATAGGGTCAGAATAGCCACCATATCCGGGGAATTTTTTTTAAAGAAGGCCGAAGGAGACGGTATAGAACCCAACATGGTTTAATAAAACGGTTACTTTAGAAGATCTTCAGGGGTTGATTCTTTTTTTGCCCTTAAAACAATCCAGGGAGAGAGAAATCCGGTAAAGAGAAAGTATTTTTCCTTTTCCACGATAAAATGATCTTTTCGAAGCTGTTCTTTCATTTCAGGAAGGGAACCCGGGTAAAGCGGAAGATGGGCTATTTTTTTCTTTTTGATCCGGTGATACAGGCAATCTTTATTTTTTAGTTCCAAGATCAAATACTTTCTGGATACCCTGACCAATTCGGCCAGGGCAGATGGCTGATCTTGGGGTAACAAACAATGCAGGACGTTGTTGGCAATGACCACATCAAAAAAGCAATTCTCGTAAGGTAGTTGCTGGATCCCACCGACATGGAATTCTATTCCGGATAACGGTTGGGTTATCCGCCTGGCTATGTGAATCATTTCGGGTACGATATCGATCCCTGTGATCTTTATACGGGGGAAGTATTTTTTCAGGAAAACGGCCAGGTCTCCTCTCCCACAGCCTGCATCCAGGAGGGTTTCTTTTCCTGAAAGAATGGGAGTCAGAAGGTCCAGGATTTGCCTTCTAGCCCAGAGTTGAACGGGATGATGCTTTAGCCGATGACCCCGGCTATCGTAAAAGCCATCTTTTTCTAAAGCGACCTGTTTATGAAAATCGTAAAGATTTTGATAGTAATCCCGGGTCATAGGTTAACCTGCCTGTTTAGCCAGCCAGGGAGAGACAATTTTTATAAGGGGCAGGGGGAGTTTACGCCAAATTGCTTTAGCCAGAGGAAAGGACCGGTGATAATCCAGTCTATTTTTAACGGCCAAGGAGTAGAAATGGACCGGTCTTTCCTGGGCTCCAAAATGCTTTTTATAATGGAGGGCCCCGGCTTCCTGGGGATGTGTCCAACCCAGGTCGTAAAATTGATAACCATTTTTTATTGCCCATTTCATCGCTTCACCTTGAAGGGCCTGAAATCCCTTGCTTTTAGCTGTTCGATCCAAAGCTCCCCACATGTACAAAACACTCTCTTTAAAGTTTAAAGCCACATGGCCGGCTACGTAGGAGTCCTTATAGACGGCCAGGGTAATACGAACCCTCTGTTCAGGACCGAACTTCTCCCAAAGCTCCTTAAACAACCCGAAGGAATGGGGGGGAATACCTATTCGTCGGGTACTTTTTACAAACAACCCATAAAAACTTTTCAATTGATCTAAATTTTCAACGAGGTTGATCCTATTGTTACGTAAACCGGATCGAATGTTCCTCCGGGTCGTTTCAGCAAATTGTCTCAGGGTTTCCTCAAAATTCGCCTTTAACGGAACCTTAAAAGAGAGGTAAGATTGATTCAACTGTAAGGGTTGTGGATAGGAATGGTAAGATTTCATGCGAACGTCCTGGCATCCCAATTTTTTCGCCAGGTTAATGCTATAATCTATCAAGCTTTGCTCGATTTCCAGGGAATCTCCGAGGGGTCCACCTAAAAAGTGAAAGGGGAGAGAGGCCAGATTTTTACCCCGGATGAGGCTTTTTATCTGAAACAGCGGCAATATACCTTTGATTTGATTTGCCTGTACGGCGGTCAAATAAAAAGGTTCGTAGCCGTAGACTTTTTTCAGAATCTCCTGCCACTCGATTAAGTGAAAGAAGGTAGCCTGGGGATTTTGATCCACGTATTTCTGCCACATTTCCTTTTCTTCCCTGCTTGAGGAAATAATTTGAATAGAAACCATTGTTCCTTAATGGGCGGACATACCGATTACCTTGAGTCCCGCCTTAATTTTTCGTTTAAACTCTCCCAGAGATCGGATCTGCAGAACGTTTTTAATAATATAACTGGGCCTCATATAAAAATCTTTATAGAACTCGACCAGCATCTGTTGAAGCTCCTGGGCCGTGAAAATTTCTTCCCAGAAGGGGGGCTGAAAATCCGGGGTCGGATTTCGGGCGTATTCTTTCCAAACGTCTTTTTTAAGAATCCCGGTCTTTAATCCTTCCAAGTAAATTTCGGTAGCCGGATAGGGGCAAAGGATGGTTACATGGACGTAGTTAGGATTAATTTCCCGGGCCAGGCGCATAGAGTCTTGGATGTCCTTCCAGGTCTCGGTCTGTTGTCCGATGATAAAATAAGCCAGGGTTTCCATGCCGGCCTCCCGGGTCCATTTAAAAGCATCCTTGATACGGGCCACCGTACTGTTCTTCTTGATGAGTTTGAGCATACGGTCATTTCCGGCTTCTACACCGTAATGGATTCGCTCACAGCCGGCTTTTTTCATGGCCTTGAGTAAATCCGGGGTCACGGTATTGACATGGGCCCGCACATCCCAGCCGACTTTAAGCTTCCGTCTTGTGATCTCCTCACACATGGCCATGACCCGATCTTTTCGCACAGAAAAGGTATCATCGTAGATGAGAAACTCGTAAATCCCCATATGGGTGCAGGTTTCCATTTCGTCCACAACATTTTTGGCTGAACGATAGCGAAACTCCCGACCAATGACAGGCGAGAAGGGTCTATCGCAAAAGGTACAGCGGTAAGGGCATCCCCGGCTGGTGAACATGGTGGTCACTATATCCCGTTTTGCCAGAAGGGAACTGTAACGGGTGATATCGGTCAAATGACGGGCCGGAAAGGGAAGGTTATCCAGATCGTAAATCGAATCGCTGATCCCGGTATTGATGACATTTCCATTTTCCTTAAAAACGAATCCCCTCATTTCCTTCAATCGATCCGGTTTATGGAGGTGATCGAGCAGATAGTGAAAACTCCGTTCTCCTTCACCTAAAACAAGAAAATCAACGCCGGGAAGGTTGATGGTCTCTTCGGGGTAAATGTGGACGTGGGGACCTCCCAGGACAACTTTTGTTTCTGGACTAACTTTTTTGACCAGTTGAACAGTTTTAATGACATCGATTAGGGTGAAGGTCATGGCCTCAATGCCGACCACGTCGGCCTGCTTTTGGGCCAGGGTTTGCTCCAACTGTTCATAGGTCAGTTCTTCAGCCTGGGCATCCAGAACGGCCACCTCATGGTCCGAATACTTTTCAAGATAACCGGCCAGATAGAGTAAGCCCAGGGGTGGATTATGTCCGCGCTCTTCTTCGATAATCTCGGGATTATTGCCAATTAATTCATTGTACCGTGGTGGATTGATTAATAGAACTTTCATAAGGTATTTTTAATTTCCGGGTTGAAAGACCTCAGGCTTCAGACCTTCAACCCGCAGATCTTGGGCCGATAAGGGTTCTGCCCTAACCCCAGGCTTTGTTCCCATGAAAAAATAAATCCCTAATCCCGGTAAACTGATAGCCAGCCAGATCATAAAGATGAAGGATGCCAGGGCGAGACTTTCGGTTGCTGTAAAACCCATGCCTGAAAAAAGATAAACATATGCACTCTCCCGTAAGCCAATCCCCCCAATGGATATAGGAATCGAACCTGCCAGGGCAATTAAAGGAATGAAAAGTAAAAGATATTTAAATTCCATGGATTTCCCCATAGCCTGAATCAGCATTTGATGGGCTTCGGCCGATAGGAATAGAAAAGCCAGGGATAAAAGTAAAGTCAGGCAAAGGGCTTTCTTATGTTTAAAAATAATCTGTAAAGATTGATTCATGGCTACAAGGGTATCCTGAAAGGGACGAAAAGGGGAAGGTAAAAGATGTATCCCGTATGCCGGATAACCCCAACCCAGTAATATATTTATCGAGACGACCATCAGCGACAGACCGACCAGCCAGGGATACAAAAGCAGATCCTGAAGGGTTATCTGACTGACCCATGCTGTAAAGGTAGCCGTGAAGAGAACCGCAAGAAAGGCAATGTATCTGTCTGTAAAAACCGACAGAAAGGAGATTCCTGTTTTGCAGGTATCTCTGGAAAGATAGAAAGCTCTTATCAGATCTCCTCCCACTGACGTGGGGAGGAGGAAGCTAAAAAATAGACCTAGAAAATGTAAAGCCGTCAATCTCAAACGACTTACCCGAAGATTCAGGACACGTAAAAGGACCTCCCATCGGAGAACAAAGAAGATTTGGCCTATCAGGTAAAGGAGAAATGCCAGGAAAAGCGCTTGAAAAGGCACTTTGGCAATTAAGGCAAAGAAATCTGAAAGGGGTACTTTGGAAAACAGAAATCCGAGGAGAGAAATACAAACTGCTGGCCTCATCCATCTTTTCAAGATGAGAAAAATTCGCTCTTTGGAGAAAACGGGATAGCTTTTCCCCTTTTCTACCTGGAGATTCAGGAAGGCTTTCGGCCTAATCTGACTGTTATGATGGAAAAAATGCATTTTGGGATAATCTCCTTACCCCGGAGATGAATCTAAACTAAATCCTCTCCCAGGTTTTTAAAATAGGCATTGGCTTCCAGGATAGGGCCTTTCTCCGGTTGAACCTCTTCAATGAGGAGTCCACGATCCTTGGCCAAAACGACCACACCTTTTTCTCTTCGTAAGCAGACCCTTCCCGGGATACCTCGAATGGTTTCAGACATCCACGAAGCTTTCCAGATAAATAGCTTTTCTCCCCGGTGATAGGTAAAGGCTCCAGGATAAGGCTTTACCAGGCCCCGTATGAGATTGTATACTTCCCAGGCGGTCATGTCCTTCCAGTAAATCTGTCCATCCCGTGGATATCTTCGGGTGTAATAACAACCTTCTTCTCGATTTTGTTTAATTCTCGGAACGGTTCCAAATTTGAACTTTGCCAGGACGTCCAGGAGAAGAGGCGGAAACAATTCAAGGGTCTTATCCAGAACCGTCTTGGCAGTATCCTCTAAAGTGATATCGAATCGAACCTGGGCAATAATATCACCTGTATCGATCCCTTCATCCACAAACAAGATAGCAATCCCGCCGGTCGTTTCGCCCCGGATAATCTGCCAGTTTATAGGCGCGACCCCCCGATATTCTGGGAGTTTACCTCCATGCAGATTAATACAGCCCAACCGGGGAATATCGATCAGGTCCTTTTTGAGGATCTGATTATAACCTGCCAGAATTATAAGATCTGGAGCCAGGTTCCTGACCTCTCTGACAAAATCCGGGTTATTGACCTGAACCGGTTGATAGATGGGGTAACCATAACGCTTTGCAGTCTCTAGAACCGACTCCTCCGGATCTTCCTCCTTTAAATTCGGATGCACCACGACCCCAATAACTTCCTCTCCATGTTCCGCCAGGGCCTTCAAGCATACAACCCCGCGGATATTGTTACCCATGTATAAAATGCGCATAGTTTGGTACTATTTTTTATGGCTGATGGCATCCGCCAAGAGTCCAAACAAAATAATCTGAACTCCGAAGAGGAAAATGGTAATAATCGATGCGTCATGAATTCTGTACTCTGGATCCTGCCAGTAAAAATAAGAATCCAATGCAAAGAACAGAAAAGCTCCTAGA
>JAUQPW010000031.1 GCA_030550175.1 bacterium | reverse complement strand
TCGTGAGGAATTTCCCATGTATCCAAGCCTGTAGTTACTTTACCCGTGAGAAGGTCTTTTTTCCTCTTGATCTTGTTAAGGAGTAGTTGACCATCGGCCTTAAGTCCTGCAATCGCTTCATTTTGGTCTTCCAGAGGCTTATAATCTATTAAAACCACCGGAATCTTACCTGCCCCTATTCTGAGGAGCAAAGCGCAAAGCAAAGTCTATATTTGCTTCAATCTTTCGGTATAAACTTTCCGACACTCTCTGCAGAATCCCTTTCTCAAAAATAACAGGTGTCCCCATGTTCAGATTTTTGAGGCTCTCTGGAATTTTCTCTTCTTCAAGAAACAAGGATTTAAAAGAGAGATTTCCCAAGGAGATCTCTCCAGTGGTCAGTCCCAGGGTTGTATAACCACCTCGCAACGTCCGGGAAAACGCTGTCACTTCAGCATCAGAAGTTATCAGCTCCTTTTCAAATATTTTCTCTCCAGTAGCAGCATGAAAAGCGGTGAGGATTCCCTTCCTGGATAGAACGATCCCCAGGGAATGGTATTCATCCACCTCGGCAAAGAGTGGGTCAACATCTTTTAAAGGAAGCTTATAGGAGGTAAAAGAAGTTACTTTTGCTCCTTGAAAGAGCGGAATCACAACCATCACCAGGAAAAGCAAAATCCCCGACACAGCTACAATCACCAGAATACCTTCTGCCGTAATGACCGTGGTAGAAATTTTATTAGCCAGGATAATAACGCTCTTTTTTGTTTTTCTTAGGCGTGTAAAGGTGCCCATTTTCTCCCTTCTATCGTCCTGTCCTCTGTCAATAGATTTTTTATATTTTATACTAAATCTAAATAGAAATGTCGCCTAACCTATTTGATTCGCTTCTCAAAACTTGAAGATTACTTGTCGTACTCTTCCTCCTCACCCCATTCCTGTTCCTCTTCTTCTTCTTCTTCTCCACTCCACTCTTCCTCTTCCTCTGGAAGGGGGATAGGACCATATTTTCCCACTATCTCTTCAAGCTCTGTAAGGGCCTCTTCGAAATTTGAGGATACTCTGGGGCTTGCAGCTTCATGATAGGTATAGATGACTTCTCGACAAGCTTCCAGCAACTCTTCAAAATCTGAATCTTTTATCTTTTTCTTTGGCATATAACAAAACCTTAACCAGGTTACTCCATCAATTGCCTCTTCCAGCAGTAGTTAGCCTCTGATAAATAAATCTTTTCTTATCCGGACAAAAGTAACCTGGTCAAAGCTCTCCTCTAATCTTTATCCGATTACAACCACAGCGGCTGAAGACGCCCGCATTCCTACCACACATATTCAAGTTGGTAATCATTTAGGCACACAATCCATTTAATTTAGATAAAATTTCCCTAAAAGCCCCAGCAGGGCGATTATAAACGAGGATTCTTTCTTTTTCTAACCTTAGCGGGGTGACCTTGTATATCCGATGCCTAAAACAGCTCCTCCGAGATTTGGAAAGCTTTTGCCGGAAGCTACCTACAAAACCAGGACGCTCCTCTGGAGCTTTGAGGGTTGATTCAATTATCAGAATTAAATGGACTATGTATTAGTACCTCGTAAAGTTAATTCTGACTAATAAATTTAGTTCTAAGTTGTTGATTTTATCAAATACTTTCCACTAATCTTATCTATCAAAATTAATTTTGCAAGGTATTAGCCCCTTATCGATTCTCAGAAAGGAAATCTCGCAATTGCTGTGCCAAAACTGCCAAATCTTAAAAGTTCGGTTGGTAAATATAATAAACTTTAGAAAGGTGCCAAGAAAAAAAGTTTAATTCTTACCATTTAAGGATGACATAAGAATCTCTTTCGCTAATTATGCAAATTGGTTTTTGTCTTAATTTCCAACATTATTTGATGTAATATTAAAAACTTTACACTTGTTGGATTTACAACGATTTCAAAAAATTTTCATCTTAATTTCTGACATGATTCGATATTCTTATAAATCTAAGGGATAGATATTAGATTTTAGCCGATACTGCAAGATTTTTGGACAAAAGGCATAACTTTTTAGAAGCCGAAGCTAAAAAACTAAACTACTCATTTTGTATGTCTTTAATCTTCAACTTTAAACCGTGATTCTAAACTTCAAACTGGGACCTTCATATTTTGAAGTTTTGGCATGATGATTGCGGGAAACTGTTTTTACAAACCCAACCTGGATTAAAGATAGTTTTGCAGAAGTCTAAATTATCCTTGTTGGGAACTCGAAGGAAACTTATTTAAAATATTCCATTATAATCGGTCAAAAAATAAAGATCCCCATTGGGAAGGGAGAACATTTCATGGATCACCTTATAACTCTTGCAATTGCTGGAGATGTCATGCTAGGCCGTATGGTAAATAGGATCATCTCCTTGAAAGGGTTCGCTTATCCTTGGGGCAATACCTTACCTGTTCTACAAAAGGCGGATCTCTTTTGCATCAATCTAGAATGTGCTTTGACTGCTGAGACCCGACCCTGGCATGACGGTGAGTATAAAGCTTTTTACTTTCGGGCTGAGCCCAGCGTGGTTGCTACCCTTATAGCGGGTCGCGTCAACTTTGCTTCCCTGGCCAATAATCATATCTGTGATTTTGGCACCACGGGTTTGTTAGAGACATTACAAGTCCTCGATCGTTCCGGCATTGCCCATGCCGGTGCTGGCATCAACCTTTCTGCAGCCCAAGCTCCTGCTTTCCTGACTGCAAAAGGTGTGCGGATTGGCATTGTAGCCTTTGCGGACTATCCTCCTGCCTGGGCAGCCACGGCAACATCACCAGGTATCAATTACACACCCATATCCACTACTCCAGAAGATTTTGCTAAAGTAGAACATGCTTTGGAGGTAGTACGTCAGCAAGCTGATTTAGTTTTATTTTCTATCCATTGGGGACCTAATATGCGTTCCCGACCTACGAAAGCCTTCCGGGATTTTGCCCACAAGGTAATAACTGCAGGAGCTGACCTCTTCTGGGGTCATAGTGCCCACCTGGTTCAAGGTATCGAGTTCTACCAAGGGAAACCAATCTTATATGATACAGGGGATTTCATAGATGATTATGCCGTTGATCCAGAGGAGCGTAATGATCTCTCGGCCTTATTCTTAGTGAGGGTTAGACCACCTCATATTGAGAATCTTGAGCTGATACCTGTCCAGATCAGCAATGAACAGGTAAACCTAGCAGAAGGAGAAGAATATGACTGGTTTGCCCAACGAATAACAACCCTTTGTGCGGAGATGGGTACAAAAGTGATAACCGAACCGCGTAAACTATCCCTGGTCATTCCGCTTGAGGATCGTGGAGGGAAGGTTGCTAAATGATCGGAATCAGAAGTACTATCGTAGAAACCCTGGGGGCTTACTCAATCCCTATGTTTTCTGAGGGGGAATTCCGTGGGCTATTTATCCGGTTAACCCCCCAGTGATAGATCCCTGGATTTGATCTTCTAGATCTTAGTTTAAACCCTTAAACCACTCAAAACGAGGTACTAATTAAGAAATTATTATCGGCTTATGAGTCGAATCTGAAGGGAGGGGACATGAAATGAAAGAATACATCATACAACTCGAAGAAGTACGACATGGCTATCTTATTATAAAAGCTGAAAGTGCAGATGAGGCTAAGCGTATTGCCCAGGAAAGAATCAGAGCAGGGTATTACGAACTGGATAAGAGTAGCGGTGTTAATATAGTTCATGTAATAGAAAAAAACAAATCTTTATAATATTTTTATGATGAAGCGATGAAACAGGTAAGATTAACAGGGTTAATCCTGATGAATTAACTCTTTTTATTTTTTTGTGATTGATAGGGAATTGGAATATACTCCACAGAGGGTCGTCCTTGACCTGATTGGGGGTATAGGCTCATAAGCCTGAAAATTTCGTCAGGTAAATCAGCTCTTACAGGTAATCCTAACTCTTGTGCTTCCTTAAAACTGATCGGATAATCGTGGGTCCATCGTCCTTCTGTTAAAAGAGTAGCCAGATTCTCAGCTTTCTTTTCCTCCATCTGATTGCCTATGAGAATCTCTTTAACTGTTTGTCGGATCTGTGCCATAGCCTTTTTGGCAACATCTGCCAGGATGAGGGTCTTATCCTCTATTTCTGTAACAGGTTTTTGCTCTATCACTTTCAAGAGTGATGCAGCCGGGTACTCACCCAATTGAGGATCTGACGGTCCTAGCACAGCGTTCTCATCCATGAGAATTTCATCTGCTGCCAACGCAATCAGGGTTCCACCAGACATCGCGTAGTGGGGAATCATGACAGTTACTTTCCCTTTATGGCGACAGAGGGCATGGGCAATTTGCTCAGCAGCCAGGACCAGGCCCCCTGGTGTATGGAGAACCAGATCGATGGGCATGTCATCTGGAGTCAACCGAATCGCTCGTAGAACCTCCTCAGAATCATTAATATCGATATATCGCATCAATGGGAATCCCAAAAAGCTCATGGTTTCTTGTCTATGAATCAAAATAATAACCCGTGAGCCTCGCTTCTTTTCCAGCTTCTGGAGAACTCTCATCCGATTCATCTCCAGAATTTTCTGTTTAAGAAAAGGGGTTATTGTAGAAGCTATAAGGAAAAACCAAAACAAATCGAGGATTCCCACAGTTAACTCCTTAACCTGTTCTTTAAATAAATTACTCCAACGATTCTATCAAAGCTTCAAATCCTATTATCGAAAATTTAATCCAGTCGCAAAAAGGGATATTTCTGCAAATCTTCACGGGTCCAGAACGAAAGACCAGCCCGTTGTCCAATTGTTTCAATCGCTATAATTGCATCCGGATCCTCAAAGGTAATGTGACCTGGAGTTCCAGCCTTCTCTAAAGCCTCTAGTAAGATTTTATCTAGAAAACGTTCTTCATCAACACTGGAAAGTTTTCCTTTAAATCCACGACGATGCATCCGCACATGAAATCTTTTTCCCGCTAATCGGGGGGCCCATCCTAGAACAATTTCTTTAGCCTTAGCCTCGAATTCTTCAGGCAATTGGAAAGTAAAGGTATGGGTAACAGGTACTACTCGGGCCAGAAAAGAAAGAATACCAGGGTTTTTTAATATCCATTCTCGCAAGGTTTCCATCATGGAGGAAATATCCTCTACTTTCATCACTAAAACATTACGAAACTCTGTCCGGCTGACTGGTCCAAGTTCACCGAGGAGTTCACAAGCCGAGATAAAACCACGTTCATGAACGCTGATCACTACATTCCAGTCGTGCATTTTGTTTTCTCCTATTACCTGCTAAACTAAATACTCGGATGATTGTGGGATAATCCGATAAAGATTATCCCTTCAATTCTTATTCTGATTTCTTTTACTATACATTTTATTTGTGTTATTAAATTTCGCAATTATTGTGCCATAAATCTTAAATCCTGAAGGTTAGCTTTTAAGAGAAAAGCTTTTACATTTAAAGCTTTGGCATAATGATTGCGAAATTATTTTTTAAACACTAAGAACTCAAAACTCTGGCAATTGAAACGATTAAAGCGATTCCAGTAACCTATTCCTATAAATGATAGGACTTCTGGTAATTGCTGAGTGAAGGAGGATACCTGTATGGCCATTATTGGAGTCGATCTTGGAACTTCAAATTCCGCTGCCGCGGTACTCCGTGGAGGGCGTCCGGTGATTATCCCCAGCGCTGAAGGCATTAGTTTGGGTGGTAAGGCGTTTCCCAGCTACGTTGCCATCACAGCCGATGGTCAGTTGCTTGTTGGGGAGCTTGCTCGGCGACAAGCCGCAATGAATCCGGAGGGAACGGCTACTGCTTTCAAACGGCTCATGGGGCGACGTGAAATAATTCGTCTGCGAGGTCGAGAATTCTCACCGGAACAATTATCTGCTTTCTTGCTCCAAAAAATCAAACGAGATGCTGAGGCATATCTTGGCGAACCTGTCGAAAAAGCGGTCGTGACAGTTCCAGCGTACTTTGATGATAATCAACGAAGTGCCACCAAAGATGCCTGTCGTATCGCGGGTTTAGAAGTTGCCAGGCTTGTTAATGAACCTACTGCAGCTTCACTTGCTTACGGACTTGATCGGCTTGGGCAGGATTTGCGAATTGCCGTTATCGATTTGGGTGGAGGAACCCTTGATGTTACAATCATGGAGTTTGGGAAAGGCGTATTTGAAGTAAAAGCGACCAGTGGTGACACACAACTGGGTGGTACTGACATGGACAAGCGGATTGTTGAATTTCTTGTAGAGCACTTTCAGCAGGAAACTGGGGTAGATGTGCGAAGTGACCCGAAAGCGATGGCACG
The DNA here is from genome assembly GCA_030550175.1 of bacterium. Classification (GTDB taxonomy): domain Bacteria; phylum Moduliflexota; class Moduliflexia; order Moduliflexales; family JAUQPW01; genus JAUQPW01. The sequence continues at coordinate 44,764 of JAUQPW010000031.1, read as the reverse complement.
CCTTCGTGAAGCAGCCGAGATTGCAAAGATCGAACTGAGCACCAGTACAACCACGCGGATTAGCTTGCCTTATCTCACCATTGCAGGTGGTATGCCTCGTCATCTAGAATTAGAGCTTTCACGTGCAGAACTGGAACGCCTGGTCCGTCCCATCATTGAGCGGTGTCGTGGCCCTGTGGAGCAGGCACTAAAAGACGCTCACATGACCGCACGGGATATCGATCGTCTTGTATTTGTTGGGGGGCCGACGCGTATGCCGGTAGTGCGTGCCTTTTTTGAGGATTTGTTGGGTAGAAAGGCCGAGACAGGCATCGATCCCATGGAGTGTGTTGCTTCAGGTGCAGCCATTCAGGGTGGTGTGCTTACTGGTGAAGTGGGAAATATTGTATTGGTTGATGTGACACCCTTGACATTAGGTGTTGAAACGCTGGGAGGCATCGCAACACCCTTAATCCCACGCAATACTCCCATTCCAGTGAAGCGTACAGAGATTTTTACGACCACTGCAGATATGCAAACTGCCGTCACGATCCATATTTTCCAGGGTGAGAGACCAATGGCAGCCGACAATATCAGCCTTGGTCAGTTTACCCTGGATGGTCTTCCACCTGCACCCCGTGGTATTCCCAAGATAGAAGTTACCTTTGATATCGACTCGAATGGTATTTTGAATGTTTCCGCCGTGGATATGGCAACCAAGAAGTCACAGTCGATCCGGATTACCGGTTCTACACGACTGCCAGAAGCGGAGAAGCAGCGCATGATCCAAGAAGCAGAACGTTACGCTGAAGAGGACCGCAGGCGCCGTGAAGAAGCTGAAAAACTTAATATGGCTGACTCCATTTGTTATCAGGCTGAGAAGATGCTCGCCGATTTTGGTGATAAGCTCGGTGTTGAGTTACGCAGTAAGATCGAAGCATCTCTTCGTGAAACCCGTGAAGCCTGCTCAAAGCGAGACGCTCCTCTGGCAGCTCAGCGCTCAGCCGCCCTTCAATCCCTCTTGCAGGAAGCCGGTAAAACACTTTATGTTCAAACCTCGTCATCGACCCAAAGTGGATCGCAAACCGGATCGAGTACAAGTACTCCTCAGGGTGAAGCATGGCCCCGTGGGTCTGGACCACACAGTCGTGTTGTTGATGCGGCGTATACAAAGAAACAGTAATCTATAAGCAGTAACTCTGATTATGGCATCCACGCAACGTGATTACTACCAAATCCTGGGTGTTCCTCGTAACGCCGATGCAAAAACGATCAAGGATGCCTTTCGGACCCTTGCACTGCGTTACCATCCAGACCGTAACAAAGAGCCGGGTGCTGAAGAGCGCTTTAAGGAGATTGCCGAGGCTTATGCGGTTCTCTCGGATCCCCAGAAATGTGCACAATATGATGCCGGTGGCTTTGCTGGTGTTTCTGGTTTTTCTCCAGAGGATCTCTTTGGTGGAATCGATTTCAGGGATATCTTCGGTGGACACGGTTTTGATTTTGACCTTGGATTTGATTTTGGTGAGAGTTTCTTTGATCGCTTCTTTGGCAAGCGGCCTCGCAAAGGGCCGCAACCAGGCGACAATATCGAGGTTGAGCTGGTGATTCCGCTTGAACGTGTGCTCACCGGTGGTGAAGAAACTGTTCGTATAAGTCGTCCAGTGACCTGTTTGACCTGCCAGGGTGTCGGAGCGGAGCCGGGCACACAACCCCGTATCTGTTCTTCTTGTAAAGGGACAGGCCAGCATGTTGAGAGTCAGCAGAAGGGAGGCATTACTTTCCGGCAGATTACCGCCTGCGGTACCTGTCACGGTCGCGGAACAGTAATTGATATGCCGTGCCCGGACTGCAAAGGACAAGGCAGGGTTGAGCGTGAGGAAACGCTGACAATCAAGATACCCCCTGGTATCGAGGAAGGAATGGCCTTACGCATACCGGGTTACGGTCAGCCCAGTCGAGAAAGTGGAGGCCCTCCAGGTGATCTATATGTTGTTGTACACAGTGCCCCTGATCCACGCTTTGAACGACATGGTGCAGACCTCCTTCACAGGGAGACCATTCAGGTTACCGATGCTGTACTCGGTACACGATTGTCCATACCAACACTTGAAGAAGATGTTGAAGTGTCAATACCTCCAGGGACGCAACCAGATACCTTGTTACGCTTGCAGGGTAAAGGTTTGCCAGAATTCGGTGGCAAAAAGCGAGGAGATCTTTACCTCTCAGTCCAGGTGCACATACCAGAACAACTCTCCCAGGATGAACGCAACCTTTATCAACGTTTGCGAACGCTGGAGAAAAAAAAGTAACCTTCCATTAATCCGCATTTCATGGAATAATCACACGACCCCTTACTTTATGAAATACAAATGGATATTGGCTCATTCTATAAAACTCTTAACAAGTACCTAAGTGAAAGTCCATAACCGAAAGTTTCAAGACTTTGGCTAACTCAGGAGGTATAGTAACTCCTCCGATGACTCCCATCCAGGGTCGAATTACTCGTCGATGGGTAATTGACTGGGTTGCTATTCCTCTGCCGTATTAGTGGGAACGGTGAAACCTATCCCCAAAACCCTTCCTGGAGTAGAGAAAATAGCCGTATTAATTCCAATAACTTCTCCTCCTCCTTGAGTTAATCAAAGGACCTCCACTGTTCCAATCTAAAGGATTACCAATGGCAATAACTTACTGTCCGATTCAAAGCTTAAAAGAATTTGGTACGTTTATTGAAGTAAGTTATATCAATTAAATTATGGCAATTTATAACGCCAATATTGCTTACGTTTTCTAAAGAGAAAACATCTGATAGCTGGAGGAAGGTCTATGAATATGAGCAAGAAGCGCATTCTCATTGTTGGGGGTGTTGCAGGAGGGGCAACCTGTGCAGCACGGGCCAGACGTCTTTGTGAACAGTGTGAAATCCTGATCTTTGATCGAGGACCCTATGTATCCTTTGCTAATTGCGGCTTACCCTATTATGTGGGGGATGTCATTACAATGGAGGAAAATCTACTGGTAGCAACACCAAAACTTTTCAAGGATCGATTTAATATTGAAGTTTATACAGAAACCGAGGTTACCCGTATTGATCGATATCAGAAAGAGATTGAAGTCCGGGATCTCAAAACCGGCAAGATTCGCCGGGAGCCTTATGACGCTTTAGTACTCGCAGTGGGTGCACAACCCATACGGCCTCCGATCCCAGGGATCGATCTCCCAGGTATTTTTGCACTGCGAACCATTCCAGATAGTCGGAAGATTCGTAAGGCGGTGGAAAATGCTTCTCAAGCCGTTATCGTAGGGGGTGGATTTGTTGGATTGGAAATGGCTGAGAATCTGGTACGACGAGGTTTATCCGTTACCATTGTAGAGATGACCAACCAGGTTGTGCCCCTCCTTGACCCCGAGATGGCGACTTTTGTAGCGGCGCATCTTCAGACAAATGGAGTGAACCTGCGCCTCAACAGCCGCGTAGAGGGTTTTTATCCACGTTCCCCAGGAGGTTTATCCGTCCATACTGCTTCAGGAGACAAAATCGACACAGACCTGGTGATACTGAGTGTAGGGGTGCGACCCGAAACCTCTTTAGCAAAAGAGGCTGGATTAGTCTTAGGTGAGCACGGGGGCATTCGAGTAGATGATCAGATGCGGACCAGTGACCCAAATATTTGGGCTGTAGGTGACGTGGTAGAAGTGCGGGATGTAATTACCGGTAACTGGCAACTGGTTCCTCTGGCAGGGCCTGCTCATCGACAAGGGCGTATAGCTGCAGCGGCCATACTGGGCCATACAAATGCCGATATACACTTTCGAGGCGTGCAAGGTACGGCTGTCTGTGGAGTCTTTGGTCTCACTGTGGCAATGACAGGTGCAAGTGAAAAGGCTTTAAAACGTGCAGGAATAAAAAATTACCAGAAGATTTACTTGCATCCTGGTAGCCATGTAGGGTATTATCCTGGTGCAAAGCCGATCCATATCAAACTGCTCTTTTCCGAAGACGATGGCCGCATATTAGGGGTGCAGGCAGTAGGGGAGTCAGGAGTGGCTAGACGTGTCGATGTTATTTCGATGGCTATCCAGATGGGTGGAACAGTCTATGACCTGGAGGAAGCTGAACTTTGTTATGCTCCCCAATTTGGAGCTGCCAAGGACCCGGTAAATCTGGCTGGAATGATCGCCGCCAACCATTTACGAGGTGATCTACCTTTAGCCGATTGGGAAGAGTTAAACAAGGCAGATGTGCAGCTTATCGATGTACGAAGCGTAGCTGAGTACGAAAGGAGTCATATCGCCGGGGCCAAAAACATCCCTATTGATGAATTGCGGGGTCGCTTAGGGGAGCTGTCAAAGGATCGAGAAGTTTGGTTAGTGTGTGGAGTGGGTCAACGGGCCTATTATGCTACCCGTGTCCTCTTACAAAATGGATTTAGGGTCAAGAACCTGTCTGGAGGCATGCAGACCTATGCGACCTTCAGAAATATCCTTCCGTTTTTTCATTAATTAAAAAATAATCATTAATTAAAATAATCATGCATCAGCTCGGGTTGGGGTTAAGGATAGATGTGAAAACCTAGTACATCTCTCTTACGATTCCTATCGATTGAATCTCATAAGTTGCGAACCCAATGGATACAACGCCTTGGCATAGTCTCTCAATTGATAACACTCTGAAGCAACTGGGTACACACCTAGAAGGACTGACGACGGCTGAAGCTGCTGAAAGGCTTGAGCGGTTCGGCCGCAACGAGATTATACGGCCTAAGCTCACTTCGCCGCTGCGCTTATTCCTCAAACAGTTTGCTAATTTTTTCGTTCTGACGCTGCTATTTGCGGCCATGCTAGCCTATACGGTCAGCTTCTTGCCGGGCGAGAGTGGTCGACGACTGACAGCGTTCTTCATTTTGGGTATCGTTGGACTCAGCGTGGCCTTGAGTTTCTTTGAAGAGTATCGCGCACAGAAAGAACTTAATGCCTTGGACAAACTCCTGAAATTCAAAGCTGTCGTAATGCGCAACGGCATGCGTCACGAGATTGATGCCGCCGAAGTGGTACCCGGTGACATCCTGGTGCTCTCGCATGGGCAGAAAGTCCCAGCCGATGCCAGAGTGATTAAAGCATACAGCTTGCGTACGGACGAATCGGCCCTCACTGGCGAGAGCATCGGGGTAGATAAATCACCTGAACCGGTCACGCCAGATGCGCCGTTGGCTGAGCGTATCAACATGGTCTTTGGCTCAACCTACATCACGCATGGCACCGGCCTGGCGGTAGTTGTCCGTACCGGCACGACGACCGAAGTCGGTCAGATCGCCGCCATGCTGGAACAGATGGCTGAGCATCCAACGCCGTTCCAGGTAGAGGTGCAAAAGATGGCACGGCAGATGACGATCATCGTTGGTGCGCTTGCTACAATCATCGCACTTATTCTGCTTTTTTTGTTGCACGAGCCCCTGGTGGATGTGGCACTCAACACACTCAGTCTGGCTGTGGCCACCATCCCGGAGAGCCTGCCCATTGTGCTGACGTTCGCGCTAGCCTTGGGTGCGCATCAGATGGCGGTACGCAAGGCGGTGGTGCGACGTCTTTCGGTAGTTGAATCACTGGGATCGGTGGATACCATCTGCACCGATAAGACCGGTACACTGACGCAGAATGTAATGACCGTCCAGCGCCTGTTCGCTGGGAGTCAAATCGTACCAGTGCCGCAGGGCCACGTAGACGAGAAGGCATTGCACGAAGTTTTGCGGGCGGGTGTGCTGTGTAATGAAGCAACCCTGGAAGAGGGCACAACGTTTAAGATCACTGGCGACCCGGTGGATGTGGCACTGTTACGCGCAGGGCAAATGGCGGGGCTGGATGTCGAGCATGAACGTGCGAATTATCCTAAGGTCAACGAAATTCCTTTCAGCTCCGAAAGGAAGATGATGACAACGATCCATCAGCATGAAGGACATTTCCTTGCCTACACAAAAGGTGCGGCAGAAGAGGTACTTGCACGCTGTACTTCGTGCTGGCAAGGGAGTCAGCGCGTGCCGCTTGAAGACTCTCGCTACCAAGCCATTTCTAAAGTGATCGAGCACCTGGAGGGTGAAGGGAGGTATGTGCTGGCCATGGCACAGAAAGAAGTCCCCTCAGCGGATGCAACGGACAGCACCGAGCAGGGAATGACCTTCATCGGCTTGCAAGCGATGATGGATCCCCCACGTCCCGGAGTAGCTGAAGCCATTGCACAAGCAAAGGGAGCAGGCATCCGCGTCGTTATGATCACCGGTGACAATGCGTTAACGGCACGTGCAGTGAGCAAGCAACTGGGTATCGGCGAGCGCTCCATTGAGGCGCGCGAGCTGGAGGGCCTCTCGCGTGAGGCACTACGTGAATGGATAAAAGATGTGGACATCGTGGCGCGCGCCACACCTCAAACCAAGCAGCAAGTGCTCCAGGCATTCCAGGACGCTGGCCATTTTGTAGCAATGACTGGCGATGGCGTGAACGATGCCACTGCCCTTAAACAATCCGACGTAGGTGTGGCGATGGGCCTGCGCGGTACCGACATTGCCAAGGAGTCGGCCGCTATGGTGTTATTGGATGACAACTTTGCCACCATCCTTGCCGCTGTTGAGGAAGGCCGCCGTATCTTTGATAACATCCGCAAGTTCACCAATTATCTGCTGAGCACTAGTCTGGGTGAGGTATTCGTCGTACTAACCCTCTCGGTAGCGGGTTACTTCCCGCTCTCGGCCAAGATGTTGCTCTGGGTGAATGTGGTGACCGACCTGATCCCAGCTAGCGCACTGGCCGTAGATCCGGCTGTACCCCATGTGATGAAGCGTCGTCCACGCCGTCATGACGAACCAATTCTGAATAAAGCTATCTATGCTACGATCGTCGGGAGCATCTTCCGCACGTTGATTGCTTACGCTCTGATTTTTTGGGTGGGACTAAAGTTCGGGGACGTAACCTATGCGCGAACGATGTTGTTCACAAGTATTGTGCTACACGCTTTCACGCGAGTGATGGTCGTGCGGCAGCTGGACAATCTGTCTTTATGGTCAAACCCTGCCTTGCTGTGGAGTTACGGGGCAGCAGTAGGGCTACAGATCCTGGCGCTCTATACACCCCTACGCGATCTGTTCGGTATTGTACCACTGGATTGGCGGGCATGGGCAGTCATGGTGCCCATGGTGGCTGGGTCATCCCTGGCCGGTGTGTACATGACCCGTTGGATCCTGAGGCTTGTGCCGCTATGGGAGGAATAAGCCAAATGTTATTGTGAACTCTAGCCTATCGATTGCACTATTCCTTCAATAAGGCTTAGCTGACTGTTCTCAACATCAAGGAGATAATTCCAAAATATCTGACAAATCTGGTGATAATCATGCCGATCACCTGGCTGGTGTTAACAAGCGAGGTGACCAGGTAATGGGATTCAGTCACGCTACAGCTACCCACCACTTTCGCTTAACAGCAGACGGTGGCATCATAGAGGTCGAAGCTAATGATCCGAAAGATGCAACCCGTCGTGATCAAATCAGACAACATCTTGTACATATTACGCAAATGTTCTCTAACAGCGGCTTTCCTGATATTGAATCTGCACTAGAAAACATCGCATGCGTTGTATCTGTCTTCTGTCCTAATTTCTTACAATGTAAGGGTTTCTCTTGAAACGCCTTGGGAAGTTCCGCAAGCCGCAGGCTTTGAGCTGAGCACCTACGCGAGTATGGGATCTATTCCTATCAGGTTAAGCTTTTCGAAGTTTACTAAAAACTAATTTTGAGATATCTGTTAAACTCTGCATTCCTCAGGATCGCATTTGGATGCATGATCATAGTGGTGAGCTTTTTCATCAACACCCAGCTCAAGCACTTGCGCTGATTTGCTTCCGTAACGATAAATGGTAATGCCCTTTAAACCTAACTCCCAAGCTTGCCAATAAGCACGAGCCACATCCTGAGGGGTAGCGTCTTGGGGTAAATTAATTGTCTTGGAAACAGAGTTATCGACGTGACGCTGAAAGGCTGCCTGAATCTGAAGATGCCGTTCGGGAGGTATCTCCAGAGCTGTTGTAAACAGCCTTCTGAATCCTTCGGGTACTTTTTCTATATCCTTAAGCCGGCCTTTTTCCAGAATTTTCTCAACGATTTCTTCTACATTTAGACCATAGCGTTGAAGGTACTCAAGGAAAATAGGGTTGATTTCGCGAAGTGTCTGATCGCCCAATACATGCTTACGTTGGTAGGCCAGCGCAAAGAGGGGCTCGATACTCGCACTTGTGTTGGCCAGGATGCTGAGGGTTCCAGTCGGTGCGATGGCCGTACATGTGGCATTTCGGACTTTTATACCCCTGCTCTCATAAATACTCCCCTTCCAATTTGGAAAAACCCCACGTTCCTTAGCGAGTTCCTGAGATACCTTAAGAGCCTCAGAAGCAATGGCATGCATAATCCGCTCCGCTAACCCGACAGCCTCGTCAGAATCATAAGAAATATTAAGTCGGATGAGCAGTTCGGCAAAGCCCATTATACCAAGACCTATCTTGCGGTTACCCCGCGTCATGTGTTCAATTTCAGGAACAGGATACTTATTGACCTCTATTACGTCATCCAGGAAGCGCACAGCTTTTCGTACCGTATCAAGAAGTTTTACCCAATCCACTTCGACATGGCCGTTGTGCTCGAGGACCATACGTGCCAGGTTAATGGAGCCAAGGTTACATGCTTCATAAGGCAGGAGTGGGACTTCGCCGCAGTTGTGAGCAACAATGCCATTGGCATCGAATGCGTGCACCTCTTCCACGGTGCAATCGTACACGTCCTCCACCCCATCGGGTAGGACAGCTGTAACCTGGGCCGTGAACCGTTCGTGGGAGGGACCACGGCTCAAAGATCGAAGGGCCTCCTTTAGGGCTTCTTGCTTCGCTGGGTCAGAAAAGCCCACCCGTCGATCGAATTCGACGATGTTGTCCTTTGTGATCACAAGCTCGTAGAAATTCTGGGCCAGATAGAGCTTCCTGCCACCCTTGCCATCTGGTAGCATGGTGAGCTTCCTGGGTTTACGGTTCCGATAGATTGTGGACAGGATACCGAGGCGGGCTAGCATCCGCTGGACGACACGTAGGCGCTCGAGAGCGCTTTGCGTCAGTCGGACGCTCAAACCCTTCTCCTTGCTACGTTGTACACTTCCATCGGTGTCAAAGAGCCCACGAAGGAATCCGCAATAGAAGTCGCTGCTTGCTTCCTCGATGGCTGGCAGAAGTCCCTTGTTTGCAGGGGTGATATATCTTTTGGCGAGTTGATCCAGTGCGGTTGCAGCAACTGTGAGCGTCCCTGCGTCAGCGCCGAACTTACGGCCCGTGAAGTCTGCACGCACCCGATAAGGCAGATGTCGAATAGCGGAAGTTGCAATCTCAGCCATGTATGCCTTCGTGTCGCCCCAGAACCGGATGTAATCACGGTACTTCTCAGGGTTATATCCGCCGTCGCCCACCATCTGGCCGACCAGCCATCCCTCCATGAAAGTTCCTTCTCCGTCCCAAGTGTAACCACGATGATTATGAAGAACGATTCGATCTCCAGGCCGGAGATCCTTGGTCTCCCTCCATTCTATCTCCACCCAGTAGCTTCCACCGCGACTGCGGCGGCGCCACCGTTCTACCTTAACTTGGTGGCTTGCCGTCAGCCGGAGGGAGAAGCCTCGATCTGTCTTAATCCGGAAGACTGGCTTCTCCCCCGTACACCGGAAGGCTGTCGCTCGATATTCCTTTCCATGAACGACCGCGGTGAACGGGGTATGCAGGAGATTTTGTACCTGCCGAGGGCCCTTGTTCGTGTGTACCCATGTATCCCCAGTTACGCAAGGGTTGGTCGCCTCGATCGAGCCAAGATGAGGGGTAGGATTGGCACGGTTGATCGTATCCAGGAAGAGCAGGCCAGGATCCCCAACCCGCCAGGCTGCCTCAACGATGGTGTCGAAGACTTGCTTGGCCCTTAACTGACTCACGGGCTTTCCGGTACCAGGATGAATTAGGTCATATCGCTGATCCTGCTGGACAGCTTTCAAGAAGGCATCTGTAACTCCTATGGAGATGTTGAAATTCTGCAGGCTGGTTCCATCGAGCTTGGCAGTGATCAACTCCAGGATATCGGGATGATCCACGCGTAAGACTCCCATGTTGGCGCCTCGCCGCTTCCCTCCCTGCTTGATATATTCAGTTACACAGTCAAAGATCTTCATGAACGAGACCGGTCCTGACGCTTCACCCCCTGTAGAGGCTACCACATCCCCTTTGGGCCGCAGTTTAGAGAAAGAAAAACCCGTCCCCCCACCCGTTCGTTGAACCAGTGCCATCTGCTTGATGGCTTCAAAGATCCCTTCCATTGTATCTTCCACCGGTAGAACGAAGCAAGCGCTCAACTGCCCCAGAGGTACCCCGGCATTCATCAACGTGGGACTATTGGGTATGAATTCCAAGGATACCAGCAACTTATAAAATTCGTCCTGCCAATAAGCAGCTTGCCGGGCATTGCCCAACAGAAGTTCAGCATGGGCAATAGCCCTGGCGACCCGTTCAAAGAGCTGTTCCGGTGTCTCAACGATTCGGCGTTGCGCATCACGCCGAAGGTAACGGGCTTCTAAAACTCGAAGCGCATTTTCAGAAAGCTTAAGGGTCATCATAGCTCCTCTTGAACAGCTTCGAAATTCAAAACATTCGAAGAGCAAACCTTCTCAGGTAAGGTTTTTGCTGCACATTTTTTGTAACAAAAAAGGTTGAAGCTCACGTAACACATGTTTTACTACTTCCTGGGCAGCCGCTTCAACTTCCGAGGAAAATCCCAAACCTGCAGTGAAATTTTTCCCTTCGATACCATAAACGATGAGGTAAGTTGGAAGTTGATGAAGGGCCCTAGCAAGCTCAATGGCTTCAGAAATACCGAGGGCATGGGTTGAGTAGTGAAAAAACTTTGCAGGGATTGATTGATTATGGGCATCAAATCGGTAAATGGTTCCTGGCATAGCACCAGAACATATCGCATCGAAAAGGATGACCCTATCAATACCTTTCCATGCCTCCAACAGGGTAGTTCCTTCACCTGTTTCCTCCATGACCTTGATACCAGGTAGATTTAGAGCCTTGAGTCTACAGGCAATTTCGAGTCCAATTCCATCATCGCTGCGGTATTTATTACCGATGCCGATAAGAAGAATAGGAGATTCGAAATTTGGAATTTGCGATTCCATGGTCCTTTCACAACCTCACCCGGATTTGTCCTACTTATTCTTGCTCAATGTTAAGTTTCAAAAAATGCGTTGCACATGAAATACAGGGATCGTAGTTACGTATGGTTTGTTCGCATTGCTGTGTGAGCTTTTGTTTAGGTAATTCGATGTTTTTTGAAACAAACTGATATAGATCCCTTTCGATAATTTTTTGATTCTGAGAGGTTGGTGGAACAATTTTTGCGTCGAGAATTGTGCCGTCGTCATCAATGCGATAGCGATGGTACAGAATGCCACGGGGTGCTTCTGTACAGCCATACCCTGTTGCGGCACGCGGTTGAACCTCTACCGCAGGTTTTTCTGGCGGTTCATATTCTTGAATAAGGCGTAAGGCTTCATCGCAGGCGTAGAGGATTTCTACACTACGAACGATGATACTCTGAAAGGGATTACGGCATACAGGCGAAAGTCCGGCTGAGCGAGCTGCATCCTGAGCCAGAGGAGAAAGACGATGAAAATTCAGGTTATAACGAGCTAACGGACCGACCAGGTAAAGACGACCTGTCAAATTATCTGAACCTTGTTCCTTGAGTACTGAATGCAGGGCATTGGAATGGGGTACATGTTCTTCGACAAAGTAATCATCGTAGTCGCGTACAGCGATATCTAGGCCCTTATTGGAAACAAGCCGACCTTCATTGAAGGGGTATTCTTCAGGATGCTGAAGGGCGACGAATTCATAGTCCTGCTCAAATTCTGGGAAGGGTAAGGTTGCAGTCCAGCGAACTGTTTCAAAGGCAGCATTTCGGGCCCACTTGAGCCGTTCTGCAAGCGGCTTCAGTTCTTGCTTTGTCGGTACCTTGTAGAATCCTCCGACCCGTACATTGATGGGATGGATCTCTCGTCCACCGAGATGGGTTACAATTTCGTTTCCAACCTTTTTCAGTTGCAAGCCACGCTGGACGATCTCGGGGTAGTCCCTGGCCATATGAATAGCACTTTCATAGCCGAGGAAGTCTGGGGCATGGAGCATGTAGACATGAAGCGAGTGGCTTTCTATCCACTCTCCGCAGTAGATAAGTCGCCGCAGTGCACGGAGTTGTCCGTCGACCACAACATCCAAAGCATCTTCCATGGCGTGCACAGCACTCATCTGATAGGCGATAGGGCAGATACCACAGATACGAGCTGTAATATCCGGCGCTTCCGTGAAAGCACGCCCTCGCAAAAACGCCTCAAAAAAGCGTGGGGGTTCGAAAATCTTTAATTTGACATCTACAACGGTGGTATTCTTAATCTTTACATACAAGGCTCCTTCTCCTTCAACCCGGGCAAGGTAATTTACTTTTATTGTCCTACTTTTCATGAACCTCACTCTCCTTCCGGAACGCTTCTGCGTAGGCATTGAATCCACGGAAGACTCGTAGAATATCTTGTTCCTTCGCTCCCAGACGACTCCACCAGGCGCTTAATGAAGCTGTATTTGGCGTCTCCATAGGCCCAAAGCATCCGTAGCAGCCACGATGGTAGGAGGGACAGATGGCACCACAACCTGTATGGGTTATGGGACCAAGGCATGGTGTGCCATGGGCAACCATCACGCAAACAGTTCCACGAAGTTTGCACTCTATGCAAACGCTATGCGCGGGGGTATTTGGCTTACGTCCCTGCAAGAAGGCACTGATAACCTCAATGAGTTGTCTTTTATTAATGGGGCAACCACGCAGCTCAAAGTCAACGAAAACATGGTTGGCAATGGGTGTTGATTTATCAAGTGTTTCGATATATTCCGGTCTGGCATATACCACAGAGATAAACTCGTTGATATCCTTAAAATTACGTAGGGCTTGAATGCCTCCAGCCGTGGCACATGCACCGATTGTAACTAAAAACTTTGAGGCCTGACGTACCTGTTGAATTCGTCGGACATCAAGGGGAGTTGTGATGGAGCCTTCGACAAGGGAAAGATCATAAGGACCTTTTACCACAGCCCGCGACGCTTCAAGAAAGTATGCAATCTCAACCTCATCGACCACCGTGAGCAGCTCATCTTCACAATCGAGGAGGCTCAACTGACAACCATCACAGGAGGCGAACTTCCAGACAGCAAGTTTTGGTTTACGTTTTCGGGTCATAGAAGTGGTTTAAATTTCCCGTTTTCCAAACCATTCTTGGATGCGGTCATAGCGAAACACCGGACCATCCTTACAGATGAAAGTAGGTCCGAACTGGCAATGTCCGCAAAAGCCAATAGCACACTTCATATTACGTTCCATAGAGATAAAAATATTTTCCTTTCCCACACCACGCTTCTGAAGTTCTAAAATCGTGAAACGCATCATAATCTCGGGTCCACAAATCAGTGCTATGGTTCTTAACGGGTCAAAGGATACCCTTGGAATGAGTGTTGTAACCACACCTACGTTACCGTGCCAGGCACCCATAGCCTGATCCACTGTAACCTGAACCTCAAGATCGAAGCGTGCCCGCCATTGTTCGAGTTCACGTCGGTAAAGAATATCTGCAGGGCTGCGAGTACCATAAAGCAGAATGATCCTATTATAGTTTTCCCGTTGAGAAAGGAATTGATATAAGGCCGGACGTAGGGGGGCCAACCCAATACCTCCTGCCACCATAACGATATCCTTCCCTACCGCTTCTTCCATAGGCCAGTGACTCCCAAAGGGACCACGTACTCCTAGTACGTCCCCCCGCTTTAGTTTACCCATAGCTTTCGTCACCGTTCCGACCGCACGGGTTGTATGTACAAATCGGGGTGGAGAGACTCTCACCTTACGTGGAGTAGGATTACCGCTAATAGAAATCGGTACCTCACCTACACCAAATATATATAGCATATTGAACTGTCCGGCAGCAAATGAAACCCCCTTCGCTGCTACCTGTTGTCCACCGCTCATTGGCTCAAGTTCAAGCGTGAAGGTATCATGGGTTTCTTGCCGTACCCGTTGGACGCGATAAAGATCTGGAAGCATCGGATCAGGAAGGTTTGTCGTTGTCATCGATCTTTCAAGAATGAAGGCCATAGATATCCAAAAGTTGCAACCTGGTAGCTTGGAGCCGTTGTATAACAATATGGGCCACTCGCTTCACCAATTCATAACCCAGGTCGTGGTCCTCTTCACACTTGGTACGAAGGCATTCCCCATCGAAGGCAATAGCTCGCAGGGGTTCAAGGACTCGAGCATCGAAGTGCCATCGATAGGGTGGAAAGAGCCAGGACCAACCAAGGACTTCACCTTCTCCAAGAGTCTGGAGGGTGATGGCTCCTCGTTCGGGAGAAAATACCTCAAGCGCTACTTTGCCCTGGCGCAGGAGGTAAAACTGGTTGGCCTTTTCTCCTTCGCGGAAGATAAACTGCCCGGAATCAAAGCGCACATTGGACGCACATCCAATAATCAGTTGAAGATAACGAGGTTCAAGATCTTTAAAGAAAGGATGCTCAACTAAAATGGGTTCAAGGGTTTGCATGGGATAACCGGGAGTTGGAAGCCTGGGGCGGGATATCCCTAACGCTCCAAACTCCTTGCTTTCTATTCCTTTCCACGAATAGCACGAACCTCTTCTGTAATGTCAATGGCAACAGGACACCAGGTAATACACCGTCCACATCCGACGCAACCTGAAGTGCCAAACTGATCAATCCACGTAGCCAATTTGTGGGTCATCCATTGACGATAGCGAGCCTTCGAAGAGGACCGGATGCTACCACCGTGAATATAAGAGAAATCCATTGTAAAACAGGAATCCCACTTCCGCCAGCGTTCGGCATGTTCTCCCGTCAAGTCGGTAACATCTTCTACGGTAGTACAAAAACAGGTCGGGCACACAAGGGTGCAATTACCACAGGTGAGACAGCGACTGGCCACCTCGTCCCAACGAGGATGTTCATAGTTACGATAAAGCAAATCTTTGATATCGGTGGTATCCAGAGTCCTGCCCATCTGTCTGGCAGTTTTCGCCACAATGTCCTCGACCTTAGCCTTTTCTTCCTCATCCGCTTCTCTATGTGGAACCTCACGGAGAATTTCCGCACCCCGTTCTGTACCCACTTCCACTGTAAAGCGATGGTGATTATCTTCCAGAATTTCGGTCAGAGCCAGATCGAACCCGAAAGTTGCTCTCGGTCCTGTATTCATCGACACACAGAAACATGTACCACTGGCTTTTCCGCAGTTGACTGTCACGATAAAGACATTCTCGCGTCGCAATTTGTAAACCGGATCAATATATTTCCCATTTATGAAAACTTTATCTTGAATGGCTATGGCGTGCAGCTCACAGGAGCGAACACCAATAAAGGCAAACTTGGACACTTCCTCGTCCTCTGTAATAAACTGGAAGTTCTCCCCATCGCGCTTGGCTCGCCATAGGCGCTGAACAGACGGGTACAGCAGCTTTTTCCACGAGTGCGGACCCACGGTATAACCAAAGACGGCTACATCAGCACGCTTCTTGAGACGATAAGTACCCCCATTTTGTTCATCTGTCCATCCAATAGGCAAATCAGCGGTAGAGGTTAACCTATCATACACAATAGCTCCATCACGAATCGTAGGTCCAACGAGGTTAAAGCCTCGACGCTTCAGCGTATCAAAAAGAATATCCAATGAATTTCGATCTATGATCTGCATGTTTAATTGACATAATAATTATATCAGGTTTATTTAGCAATTAATATTCTGTCTATTTAATGACCCAAATCCCGGAGTGCGATCTGTCCTTGTCGAGAGAAGTTAATCGATTTGCCTAGAATCCGCACTGCCTCTTGAGGGGCATGGAAGCCCGTTGAGTTTTCTGCTTCTACAAAATCAAGTAGAAACTGGGCCTTGCGTTGAAAATCTCGAGCAACTCCCAATTCCGCATCGCTCTTACCCGACATGCGAGCCGTCTTTATATCACCAATCAGGTCAACCAACGCATCCATGGCCAGGTTACGCATCTGGAAGGTTCGCTCCTGAATAGTTTCCACCCGTGCTTTGAGTTCAGCTTCAGACCATTTGTGACAGGTCTGACAGGCCCGAGGGATGTTCAGAAGCGGACTGCGTACATGGTGGTCACTGATCTTCATGGCACCTTCTCGTTTGTAAGGCATGTGGCAGTCAGCACAGGCTACTCCTGAACGTGCATGGATACCCTGGTTCCACATCTCGAACTCCGGGTGTTGCGCTTTGAGTACCTCTGCGCCTGTATCGGCGTGAATCCAATCCTTTACTTTCTCTTCATCATAATAGGCCAGAATTTCCTCTACCTTCAGCCCCCTGGCCCACGGATAAACCAGACGCTTCTCCGGTCCCTTGAAGTAGTACTCGACATGGCACTGGCCACAAACAAAAGTACGCATCTCCTGGCGTGTTGCCATGGTGTTTACATCATAATCCTTAATACCCTGAGATGCCTTGAGGAGACGAATTCCTTCAATAAACCCCGGTCGCGTCACCCGGAGTTGCAAGGTATCAGGTGCGTGACAATCGATACAAGCGACTGGATGCTTCACCAGCTTCCTGGCTTCAGGATAAGGCATCTGATTCATCTTCTCAAAACCTTTGATAAGATCACCATCTCCAAGCCTCTTATAGGGTACGTAAACCGACGCATGACAGTGAAGACAGGTTCCGGGTTGCGAAGCCACCCGTTGACGTTCGGTGTAAGTCTGATCCTCAAGCATGTAGGCATGACCCCGATCCTCCCGAAAATCCCTGGAAAAGGCGTATCCAGCCCACATTATCTTCAAGCGAGGGTCTTCTTCTAATCGGGATTGCGCAACCACCGAACGAGGATCCACGTCGGTAGGGGTTCGGGGTAGGGCTTCGCTTCCACCAAATCTTGTGCGGACCTGATCCACCGTGCGAAGGTAACCATCATATTGCATGGGGAAGTTTTTGCCCCAAAGGGCAGGATCTTCCGTCTCATCGGTAAGTTCAACCACCCGATAAAACGGATTCTTTGCTT
This sequence comes from bacterium, assembly GCA_030550175.1. Classification (GTDB taxonomy): domain Bacteria; phylum Moduliflexota; class Moduliflexia; order Moduliflexales; family JAUQPW01; genus JAUQPW01. The sequence goes on along the minus strand of JAUQPW010000031.1, from coordinate 27,592 downwards.
CCTGTTTACGCTCCAAGATATTAACCAATAACGCAACCCCTCCTGCGGCAACTAAAGCTGCTACAAGCACCGTGATTAGAATCAACAAAATACGATAACTACGCTGAGGGTTGTCGGGTAAAGAAGCATTGTCGGGAATCTGGGCCATTTTTTTTTACCTCAAAAAATTTCTACCACTCCAGACCTTTCATTCCAGGTGTCCTACCGAATTATGGCAACGCACGCAGGATAGCCTGATGTTTCCTGGATAAGGTCCTTCAATGGCTTCTACAATGTCTTGATGACATTTCCTGCAAGCATTCTCAGTAATCTCCAGATTATGGGGCTTGATTTGTAGAGGTTCTGGAAATCGTCCGGTCGTAAAAGCTAGGGAGTGCCAGAATCCATTGGAAGCCTTGGTGGCATACTTCTCGAAGAAACCAGAAGGAGTATGGCAGTCATTGCAAACCGCTACAGTCCGATGGCTTGATTTAATCCATCCATTATAATGCTCATGCATAATATGACAATTTGCACAGGCCTCAGGGTTATTGGTCAGATAGGAAGTTCCCTTCGCATAGAGGAAGGTATAACCACCTATCCCAGTAATAAGGCCAATCGCCATCCCAAGAATGATTCCTTCCAGAGTAGGTCCTTTCAGGAATTTTCCCATATACCGGAGCCCATATACCGTAATAGATCTCTAATCTTCTGTGAATTCAATGGAACAGAGAAGATAAAGTAGCCAATTCGTAGTAATTTCCAGCCGTTTTAGTTTTTTATCTCATGGCATATAAAACAAAGGTGTTTATAACATAAACCCCTAAAACACCCCAGGAATCCCAAGCAAGAAAAAGAGGCTTCTTAGTGGTTTTATAAGTCAAACCAATAATTACAATAGCCGTCATGGTCATGGCAGAAATTGCGGTAGAAATGTGGTTTCCTGATATACTTGAAAGAAGTGGTCCTTTTGCATAAAGAATATCGTCAATTGTCAGTAAAACACCAAGGTTAAAGAGATTGCTTCCGAAAATGTTTCCAAACGCCAGATCTATAGCTCCGATTTTGACGGCAGCCAGAGAAACAACCACTTCAGGAAGTGAAGTGGATACAGCTATAAGGATACTCCCCACAAAGGTTTGACCAAAACCGGTAATTTCAGCAATCCTCTCTCCCAGATGAGGCAGGTAGGTAGCCGCTCCTACTATTATCAAGGCATTTAATGTAAATAGAGTATAAGCCCTTGATTTAGAGATATGTTGATGTTGTAATTCTTCGGCCATCTCTTTGACCAATTTAGCTATACGCCTTTTTTCGTGCAGGAAAATCATCCTCATGGCCAGCAGATAAATGGCAATAAAAAGCAAACTATATAGACCCATCCAACCTACGGAAGGAACTCTTACACCGGCAAAAATACTGATACCTCCAAGCCCAAGCAAAAGTATTCCAAAACCTGCCGAAAGTATGTGTCCGTGGTGTGCCCTTGTGGAGATGGGTAGAGAGCCACCTAGACCATCAAGGATGGGAATAATGAGAATATTAAACAGACAACTGCCTAAAACATCTCCTACTGCAATATCTGGAAGACCAAAAATAGCAGCCGAGCTTATTCCTGTAATAAGTTCGGGTAAAGAAGTGACAGAGGCCAACAACATCACCCCAATCCAAGTTCTTCCCAAGCCTGTTTTTTCGGCAATGATATCCCCGTACTTTGAAAGCTTCACCCCGGAGAAGAATATGAGAGCAGTACAAACTATAAATTGGAACCCCAGAATCATGGATTATTCTTCCTTAGATTTAGGTTTAACCGACTTTCTCAGTTCTTTACTTCCTCAGCCCAATTATGAGGATTTATCACGCGGACGATGCAATAACACCGGCACGGAAGCGCTCCGCAACACCTTGTCGGCAACACTCCCTACCAACAATCGGGTTAAACCTCCATGACCATGGGTCTCCATGGCAATCAGGTCAATCCTCTGCTTCTCGGCTTCTTCAAGGATAGCGAGAGCTGGTTGATAGTTGAAAACTATCTTGGTCTGAACTTGAAGCATTCGCCCACGTAATCGTTCAGCTACTCCCTCCAGATAATGCCGGGCATCAACCTGGAGGAGCTCTAACAACTGCTGATCAACCCCAACTGAATATTCGGGTGAGAGGTTAGCCGGTAACATCAACTCTATAACCCGTAATAATGTGTAATCAGCCTGCGTTAATCTACCCAGAGTTATAGCAGGCTCCAGTATTTTTTCAGACAGCGTAGATCCGTCCAGGGGAATCAGGATATGCTGGAAGATTTGATCCCGGGAAATATCTGGAGTTTCTTCCCCTTCCTTGGGTCGTACCAACAGGATGGGGACCGGTGCTTGTCGTACCAACTCATCGGCAACGCTGCCCAGCCAGAACCGACTCAATGCGCTACGTCCATGGGTGGTCATTACCACCAGATCTATGTTTTTAGCCATCACATAATCCCGTAGTACTTCGGCCACCCGCCCAACCCACCCTTCAACCAGCGTAGAAGTGACAGGGACTTTGGGATCCATTGCCAAGCGTTTGATTACTTCATCGAGATACGCCCGCTCATGCGCTTTGTTCTCAGCCTCTAATCTGTCATCTAAAGTTGCCAGGTCGTCCACATATCCTATGGCCACAGGCATGTGTACAGAAACCAGGTGAAGGGTTGCACCTGCCCTGTGTGCAATACTGCGGGCTATGGGCAGAGCATGTTCTGCAAAGGTAGAACCATCGAGGGGTACCAGGATAGATCGATACATAGCTATACTCCTTAGGCTTAGAAGATAGCAGGTGTTAGGTGATAAGTTGTCCTCTATCTTCTACTTTCTGTTTTGTCTGGATGAGAGGTCTTCGCCCTAGACTCTCGTTTTAATAAACATTCCCCGGAGTTTTTATTAGATTTAAGATCCTCCACGTGAGAAGGTTGAGGTCCAATCTTTCGACCGGGTAACTTTTGTCATGACCCTCAAAGAAGATTTCACTTCCTCATTGTCTAAGAAGCTATCGCAATGGGTATGCCAGATTTCAAAACGAAATAGCGCAAGGTGTTGTAATAAACATTATTATAAACTAAATAAAATAAAAGTAAAGATCTCCTTGGATGCTTTTTTGTGTTTTTTGTCTTAAAATCTTACAGTACTTTTAGAAATATCTTATCTGAAAAACAGACCAAATAATGTCAGAAATCAGGACAAAAGACAAACTTTGCTGTTTAAGAATCCTGGTTTGGAGGTAAAGATCAGATTCCCTAAGCTGATTACATAGGATAAAAGTTCGAGAAATAAAAAAACGTCTGGTACAATTATTGTAAAACCTATTTGGGAACAATCATCAATAAAAGAACCCAATATACTCGGATGGTATCAATCAGATCTACGTCTTGTAGGAATTTAAACCCCATGATGAAATGAAAGGAGATCAGATTATGGAATTCAAGATTCCCCAACCCTTAAAAGAGGAACATGAGGAGCTTCACTCAGACCTTGTTAAAGCGACTAAGGCAGGTGGAAAGATTGGAGATGCCGCTAAAGCGGTCGCAGGAGTATTACATCCTCATTTTATGAAAGAGGAAGAATACGCCTTACCACCCCTTGGATTATTGATAGTCCTGGCAGAAGGGAAGGTCGCCCCGGAAATGAGGGACGTTCTAACAATGACGGATAAGCTGAAAAGGGAACTTCCTCAGATGCTGGAAGAACACAAAGCGATTGTGGGCGCACTGGAGAATCTGAGGGAGGTAGCAAAGAAAGAAAATAAGATAGAATATGCCCACTTTGCCGAAAAATTGATATTACATGCACGGACCGAGGAAGAGGTTTTGTATCCTGCGGCGATATTGATTGGTGAATATTTGAAACTGAAGCTCAAGGGGTAAGATGATGTAATGGTTTTAGTTATCTTAAATTAGAGGAGGAAAATTATGGAAACGAACGAAAAAGAGGTTTATCAGAAGAAGATGGAAGCTCAACTTAATGAGTTGAATGCCAAAATCAATGAATTGAAAGCGACCGGGGAAAAAGCTGTAGAGAAAATTAGGGCTGAGCTTAACGAGAAGATTGAGGCATTACGTCCCAAGCAAGAAACTGCCCAGAAGAAGTTGAAAGAACTGAAAAAAGCGAGTGGTGAAGCCTGGGAAGATCTCAAAGCAGGTATGGAGAAAGCTTGGGAGGAATTAAAAGGTGCTTGGGATCTTATTATGCTGAAATACAAACAAGATTATCAAAAGATGGTAGAAGCTAAATTAGCTGAATTCGGTATTCATATAAATGAGCTGAGGGCTAAGAGTGAAAAAATAGGGATGGAGTTAAAGGATGAACTAAACAAGAGGATCGACGACTTACTCAAAAAAAAGGAAGTTGCCGAGAAGTACCTAGAAGAACTGAAATCGGTTGGTACGGAAGTTTGGAAGGATATAAAACCCAAAATTGATGCGGCTGTTGAGGCTTTAGAGAAGGCTTATCAGCAGGCACGTTCTCGTTTTTAATAATTCCATATAAATCTGCTTGAAGGGAATTATCTGAACTAAGGGATAGATAGCCTACGTGGAACCCTTGCGAGGGGTCACAGCAACTCCATCCTTGATCTTGTCACTGGGATGCACAATTACCTGATCATTCAGGTTAAGCCCGTCAAGTACTTCTGCTTCAAGACCCCCCCACTGTCCGATCTTGACTGGCTTTAACTTCGCCTGTCCTTCAACAACGAGAAAGGTAGCCCAATCTGGTCCATTTCGGAAGAGAGCGCTGACCGGAACCTTGAGTACATCTTCCCTTTCCCAGATAACAATGTGGGCTTCAACCCTATAGCCATCCCCCAGAGCGGTCCTATTTTCAGGGGAATCCACAAAATCGATAATGACATTCACCCGATGTTCTTCTACCCCCAGTGCAGAAATTTTGGTAAAAGCAGATGGTTCCACCAGTCGAATCACACGTTGAAGAGAATACTCCCCTCCCCAGTGATTTATTATTACCTTATTTCCTGGTCTAATCTTTACAGCATCGCTAGAAAGTACATCTGCTACCAATTCCAGGTCGTTGGGATCGCCCAACTCCATAAGCGGTGTCCCTGGAGCTATCACAGCTGCACTTTCTTGAAATACTCGCAGGAGCCGGCCATCAATGGGCGAATAAATATCAAATCTCAATGAGCCTATTTTACGTATTACGGTTCCTCTACCTCAAGCCCAGTTAGTAGAGTCACGTTTGATTAACCTTCTTCACTTTCAGACTCTGATTGCCTCCAAAGCTGCGCGAATGGTTTTGGTAGCCCCTGGGAAGTTATTGGTGGATTTCGGAATGCGCCGCGCCCATGGTGCTGAAGCAGCCCTGCTAGCAGCTCGAGCGAGTTATCTGGCCGGACTTTCTGGTTCGGCAACTGTCTTGGCAGCACCTCTTTTCGGAGTTCCGGTATATGGGACTATGGTCCACTCATTCATCCAGGCCCATGAGGATGAAGTAAAGGCCTTTGAAAACTTTGCTCATTCTCAACCAGATAATGTGGCCCTACTGATCGATACCTATGATACAGAAGCCGCCGCCGAAAAGGTCGTAGCTTTGGCGCCCCACCTTAAGAAAGAAGGTATTTCCATCAAATGGGTCCGCCTGGATAGTGGAGATCTGGCGGATCATGCTCGAAAGGTGCGTCAGATCCTGGATAAGGGCGAACTTACAGAAGTTCGAATCTTCGCAAGTAGCAGCCTCGATGAGTATACCCTACGAGAGTTTGTATTAGCCGGAGTCCCCATAGATGGCTTTGGTATTGGTAGCCGGTTGCTCCTTATCTGGTAAAGATATCTCAAGCTCTTCAGGATCTAACCAGAGCCGTGGATGCAGAAATTACATAAAATCACTCTGTGAGATGAATCTAAACTTATCATAGAGGAAGTCTTGATACGAGAAACCTGCTTAATGAAATTGCAAATCCTTTATGAAGTTGATCTTACATTTACCTTAGTTGTTTTTGTCTTGATTTCTGACACATCCTTGATATCCCTCGATATTCTCCACAAACCTATGGTTTTTGCCAATATTGTAAATTTTTGTCTTAACTTCTGACCTTAGTTAATCTGCTTTATAGATAAGGCTCATAGAATTGTGTGGGATTTTCTAAGTGTATACGGTATAGCGCATATTCTGTAATAAGAAGGTTTAATACTTATTCACTGTAAAAATGTTGCCTAATTACATAGGATCAATCCTTGTAATCACCCTTAAACAGGGTATTTAGAAGAGACACCTCGGTCGTTTATGCAATACTTTGATGGGGAAGTGGTCTGAGTATTTGTATACTCAGATTTAACCCGGCCTCTGTAAGTCTCAATTCTATAACATGCTACAAGGGGATTTTTATCTCTGGCATATCAATTGCGATACCTCCAGGTAAAAAGGGGCTTTCAGAATAAGGAGGGATTAAGATGACTGTAAAACTAAACATCACACCAGTTGGAAACCTGGAAGGTGTCAGTATGAGTGGGCTTTTAGCGGAAGTTTTAAAGGTTTGTTTCCAGGAGTAGTTGGTCTAGAATAAAAGGGTAAATTATGGAAAAAGAGTACCCTCAATACTATAATCATCTTAAAACCTTGATGGGTAAACTAGGGAAAGAGATTCCAAACCCAATGTCCGGATTTGTTCAACTCCACAAGTATGCCGTAGCTGAAGGTGCGTTGAATACAAAGATTAAAGAGCTCATTGCCCTGGGTATTGGTATTGCTGTTCGATGCGATGGATGTATCGCCTACCACATTCATGATGCCCTCCGTGCAGGTGCCACACGCCAGGAGATTTTGGAGACGATTGGTGTAGCCATTCTTATGGGAGGAGGACCGGCAACGATTTATGGTTGCCAAGCCTTAGAAGCCCTGGAACAGTTTGAAGTTTCAGGACTGAAAAATTGAACCAGCAAGCCATAAACAAGGAAGGAAGCAAGAAGGTGGTCATATGAACGAGCAAATTAGCCGGGGTGGCTGGTTGCCTTTCCTCGAGCAGTTTAGCCAGGATAATCAGGGCAGACCAGTCAGTATTGAGGTAGTAGGTCAAGAATGGGGTACGGACCTGGCTGCCCAAACTACCTCCTTGATAGCTGTGGACTTTGATCCGAAATCGGATGCTATTCTCATGACTGTCAGTCAAGGCGAAAAAACTTTCACCCACACTATTACAGCCCCTAAAGCCATTTGGCTGGCATATACGGATAGTGGTAAAGCATGGGCGTTAGAAGTTATAACTAAGGATAACAGTCAGACCATTTTGCGTTTTGAGGACGAGGATCCTTTACGTATCAAAGAAGAGATCCTGAGGGAAGTCAATGCAGCCTTTAAACGAGAACCCCGTATTGACCTGAATAATTATCCTATTCGTATAAGCTTCAGCGATGGTGTCTTAACCCTGGAGGGGGAAATGGAGAATATAGCAGCCAAGAAGCTTGCGTTAGAATTAGCTGCTGCTATACACGGGATTAGTGGGATTGTAGACCGTCTACGTGTAGTTCCCGCTGAACGCATGAGCGATGATGCCATCCGTGATCATGTCTGTCAGGCCCTTATCCAAGAACCGGCCTTAAAGAACTGTGATATTCAGATGCGAATTAAAGATCAGGTAAAAACCTTAAGAAAATCTCCGTTAAAAGCCGATGGGATCATCGAAGTAGCCGTAGAGGATGGGGTAGTGACTTTAAATGGACAGGTAATCAGCTTATCCCACAAGCGTCTGTGCGGGGTACTGGCTTGGTGGGTCCCAGGTAGTCGGGATGTTATCAACGGGTTGGAGGTAATACCTTCAGAAGAAGATAATGATGAGGAAATAACCGATGTCGTGTATCTTGTATTAGAGAAGGATCCCTTCGTAGACGCAGATCAAATCCGCGTCAGTACCCAAAATCGTGTGGTTACTCTAGAAGGTCTGGTGCCTGATCAAAGTGTAAAAGAAATGGCAGAATTCGATGCCTGGTATGTCTTTGGAGTGGATAAGGTTATCAATAAACTTGAGGTCCAGACTGCTCAATCAGATTAGGGTAAAAGTTGATAAAACCTTGACAAGCTGAAACACAGGATTATCTCAGGCGCTTGATCGAACGATCGCAAAGGTGACAGGTACCCCTCTGCTCCATCCTCCGGGTATCCTCTTTGAGATGGTTTGTATCGTTATCCCGCCTTAGGATTCAACCCCTTAATACGTGAAGTGGTAAGGGAATATAGTTAGCAGGTTTGGGCCTTTTAATAAATAGATGAAAAAATTGATTATTGCTTTATGTATACTCATCCTAATCCTGGGAGCTGGAGGTTATTATTACTTTTTCAAGGGCAAAAGCGAGTCGGTTCAATATAAGACTACCCGCGTGGAGAGAGGGGATATTGTCACTGTGGTGTCCGCGACGGGGACCATCAATCCCGTTATCAATGTTCAGGTGGGGAGTCAGGTTTCCGGCATTATCCAGGCTCTCTACGCAGATTACAATTCTGAGGTTAAAAAAGATCAGGTGATTGCTCAACTGGACCCTTCAACCTTTCAGGCTCAGGTGACCCAAGCTATGGCCAATTTGGAGAGCGCTAGGGCCAATCTTAAAAATGTTGAGGCCGATATGGCCAACCTTTCTGCCGGTATTGAGAATGCCCAGGTGAATTTAAAAACCGCCAAAGCCAATTAAGACAGATTCTCAACAACGTAGCCGACCCCCTGGTTTTGGGCGATTTTTCTAAAGCAGACATTCATCTACGAACTGATAGCTAATAAACTACCAGGAAATCACCCAGGTCAAGGGTCACCCATTGATGGCTGATAACCAGTGGAGTCTTTTGAGGTTATATACAGCTAAAAAGCCCCTCGCTTAGATCCCCTCGAAGCGTTACATTATGAGTAAAGATAAGCCGCAGAGGATAGGAGGGATGCAAGAGAGATTTAAAAATCTTTGTGAGATAAGAGGGTAAGGCCATAGATCCTATGTTGGGTTTTAGCACAACCATTATCGGCTATTAAGCTCTAAACAGCAAAATAGGATCTCCTTAAATAAGAGCAGGTCTATGATAGACCGTTAATGGTAAACAGAGTACTGTTTACTATTTTTATCTATCTAAAGGGGTAAATTATGTATAAATCTATTTTAGTACCACTTGATGGTTCCCTATTTGCGGAACATGCACTTCCGATAGCCAGAAGTATCGCCTACCGGACAGGGGCAGCAATTCAATTGGTTCATGTGCACGTACCTGTAACAGCCAGGTATGCTAAAGGCCTTGTTGCTTACGATGAAACACTGGAGGCCAGATATAAAGAACGAGAACGAGCTTATCTTGATAAAGTAAGCAAACGACTGGAGCCTGGTACGAATGTTCAAATCATCTCTGTCTTGCTAGATGAATCCGGGTCGATTGCTGACACTCTAAACAATCATATAAAAACTACAGAGGTGGGTCTAGTGGTTATGGCTACCCATGGGCATGGAGCATTGAGCCGTTTCTGGCTTGGAAGTGTTGCAGATAAACTCATACGATGGGTGGAAAAGCCTATCCTATTGGTACGACCACCAGAAGAGGTAAAAACCGAGCCAGATCTTTCTCAAGAACGAATCTTCCGACATATACTCATTCCACTGGATGGTTCGGTATGGTCCGAACAAATACTGGAGCATGCGGTAAGGTTAGGTAAACTCATGCAAGCCGATTATACCTTAGTACGTATTATTGAACCTATAATACCTGCCACCTACCCACGTACAGATTATACGATCTGGTTAGAACAACAGTTACTAAGCCAACAGCAAGCTGAAGCCCAAAAAGCTAAGGCACAAACCTACCTTGACGGTGTGGCTGAACGATTGCGATTACGTTCATTTCAAGTTCAAACAAAGGTTATTTTCCATCGGCATCCGGCCACGGCCATCTTAGAGGAGGCTAATAAGGATGGAACCGATCTGATTGCTATGGAAACCCATGGTTATGGAGGTTTAAGGCGTTTGTTTATAGGTAGTGTAGCCGATAAGGTCCTACGCGGGACTTCTATACCGGTGCTGTTACACCGTCCCTATGAATAGTCCTTATAACCTTATAAAATGAAGATGATCCATATTCATTCAGATACAGCTTATAAATAAATTATTTTAGCTGTTAGGGTCCAAACAAAAGCTTACTAAACTTTCTAGAGATTTTATTCACCCCTTCCCATAGGGATGCTACGCAGTGTAAGCTCAGACAGGAGGATATTTTCGATGTTACCAACACCCTGACTGTTCAGCAAAGGGAAGAACCTTTCACTGGGTTTGAGTAAGTTTATATGGGGATTTTGAATACAATTCAAAGCTTGGATAAGCTGCTATCTGAAACAGCCGATCATTAGCATCATGGAAGTCTTTCGCTTAACTGTACCTGAAGCTTTCAAGCAGCTCGAAAGTCAACCCGAAGGCCTGAGTTTTCGAGAAGCCAGACAGCGGTTAAAGGACTTCGGATTCAATGCCTTACCTGAAGAAAAAGGCCTCTCTCCTTTCTGGCTTTTGGGAAAACAGTTCACCCATTTTTTTGCTCTCTTACTGGGAGTCGGTGCAGGTCTTGCCTTTATTGGGGAGGTGATTCGACCAGGAGAGGGGATGGGGACCCTGGGTTGGGCAATTTTAGGGGTTATTGTTATCAATGCCGTATTTGCCTTTTGGGAAGAATATCGTGCAGAAAAGGCTATTCAAGCTTTGAAAAAGCTCCTGCCCGACCAGGTACGGGTACGACGCGGGGGTGAGGTTATCTCAATTGATGCGATCGAGGTGGTACCCGGCGACATCATGCTTTTGGAAGAAGGGGATAAGATTCCAGCCGATGGTAGAGTGCTGATTTCAAACCTGTTAACCGTCAATAATGCAGCCTTAACAGGTGAGTCCTTACCCTTATCTCGAGATGTGGATGACCCGGAAGCAATGGATCCACTAAGGGCAAAAAACATGGTCTTCGCGGGGACATATGTAGTATCCGGAAATGGAGAGGCACTCGTTACTGCAACGGGGATCAATACAGAGTTTGGAAAGATAGCCAAGTTGACCGTATGCATTAAGCAAGACTTGAGCCCTTTTCAGAAGGAGATCTCTAAAGTCTCCCAATGGATTGCAGTCTTGGCAGTCACGATGGGAGTTCTCTTCTTCTGGATTGGCATGGCTATGGGACGGGATATATTTTCTACCGTGCTTTTTGCTCTTGGAATTATTGTGGCTAACATTCCCGAAGGACTTTTGCCCACGGTAACTTTAGCCCTATCGATGGCTAGCTTTCGGCTGGCAAAACAAAATGCTCTTGTTAAGGACCTCAACTCTGTAGAGACCTTGGCCTCCACGACGGTGATCTGTACCGATAAAACCGGTACATTGACCCAAAACCGTATGACGGTACAAAAGGTTTTCTGTAATAATCGGGTTCTGAAATTGACCGATGAAGGGATGGAGGAATTGAGAGATCCCAGCTCAGAGCAAACCCGCGAAGCATTAACCCGGCTTCTTGAGGCTGCAGCCTTAAACGTGAGAGTTACCCTCAAAGGGGAAGAGGTACGGGGGGATCCTACCGAGACTGCTTTACTCCAGGCCTTTTTACGATGGGATAATAGGGGTCAAGAGAGTTTGACCACCCGAGAGAAAATCGGGGAGTTACCTTTTAGCGGGGAACGCAAACAGATGTCGACCTTGTATCGAGAAGCCGGAGAGATCGTCCTTTACACAAAAGGAGCCCCGGAGGTAATTTTAGAGCATTCCACTCAGATCTGGTCCGATGGCATCATACGCCCCCTGGATGACACAGACCGAAAGAAGATCCAAGAAGAGATCCAGGCTTTTGCCCAAGAAGCGCTGCGGGTTTTGGGTATTGCCTATCGCAGGCTTGGAACAATGGAAACTACTCTCGCAAACTCTCGTAAGGATAACCCTGGAAATTCATTCCTGACCAATAAAGTTATTACTGCAAATGACCTGGAACAGGATCTCGTCTTTCTGGGTTTTGTTGGCCTGGCAGACCCTCCAAGGGAAGGAGTTATTGAGGCCGTTAACCAATGTCATCGTGCAGGTATTCGAGTTATCATGGTTACAGGAGATAATCCGGCCACTGGTATGGCAATTGGACGTCAGATTGGTTTAGAAAAACCCGATAAGCCCTTGATTCCGATTCACAGTGAAGATATGGCGCAAATGAGTGATGAATCTTTAAAGGAGATATTACGGACCCAGAATCCCCTCTTCGCACGACTGACTTCGAGGGACAAATTACGCATCGTTTCCCTTTTAAAAGAACTGGGGGAAGTAGTGGCAGTAACTGGAGATGGCGTCAATGACGCACCTGCCTTGAAAAGAGCCGATATTGGCATTGCCATGGGTCTCAGCGGCACGCAAGTGGCTAAGGAAGCAGCAAATATGGTATTAGTGGATGATCATTTCCAAACCATCGTGAAAGCTATTGAGGAGGGGCGTACTGTCTATTTTAATATCAAAAAATTTATGACCTACATCCTTGCTAGCAACGTTCCTGAGATCCTTCCCTATCTCGCTTTTTTCCTTTTTCGAATCCCCTTGGGTTTGACGATTATTCAAATCCTCTCCATTGACCTTGGAACCGATATGCTACCAGCCCTTGCGCTGGGGGCCGAAAGGAAAGAACCCTATGTTATGCTAAGACCTCCCATCGGACCTCAAGAACGCCTTCTAGATCGACAGGTAGTCTGCAGAGGATTCCTCTTTCTAGGGCTCATCGAAGGAATAGGCGCGCTGGTTGTATTCCTTAGTTACCTCAGCCTTCATGGCTGGCAATATGGTCAAGAACTGGCCTTCAACGATCCCCTCTATCAACAGGCAACTACTATGACCCTTCTATCTGTCATCACGACCCAGATAGCTAATGGGTTAACTTTGCGCTCCTGGCAAGCTTCACCCTGGCAACTGGGCTTTTGGAACAATCATTTACTCCTCTGGGGGATCGGTCTGGAACTGGTCCTCGGAATTTTATTTATGTACTTTCCCCCCCTACAACGGATATTGGGTACTGCGCCCATCGACCTAAAATACGGATGGCTACTATTACCATTCCCATTTCTCCTGTTTGTTCTTCATGAGGGATTAAAAGGGTGGATCAGAAAAAATAAAGATTTTTATTTTAATCCGCTCTAAAGCAAGGATATAAGTTAAGTATCCAAAATCATATTCTTCAGATAGAAAACAAGAGAAGGAAAATCGCTTGTTGTTCACAGGTAAATCCTCTGTTTCGTCTTAATTTCTGACACTATTTAAAACACCAAAATTATTAAGTTTCGATTGTATTGAAGAATTTTAGGACACAAATTAGATCTATCTCTTTTAATAAACCATTATCGAGGTTGATAATTAATAAGTCATTCATTATTAAGAGGCTTTGTCTATATAGGTCATCCCTTTAATCTTTTGGCAAAAAGTTTGCTTACTTTAAGTATAAAGTACAAAAGTAAGGTTGGTTGATCAAGCTTTCAGATTAAGCAAACATAATCTAATGAAGGAAGTAGGGCTTGTTTTAAGTTGCTCAGGCGTTCAAAAAACGAGCCGTGCTTTAAAGGGAACAAAAAAATGGTAGCCGCACTTAAAAAACAAAGACCGTTTTCTTTCAAGAAGGAATACACGCTAGAGGAGCTTATTTCTATTTTCAGTGAAGAAGTATCCAAAGCTTATAAAAATTCGGAGTATGCAAGTGTTTTAGCTATGGACGCCTTGATTGACTTTGTTAATATATACAGTGATAATGTTATCATTGATGGGATTAGCTATCCCATTCTGACAAGTGAAGGGGGTGTTTTCGAATAGACGAGAGGAGAGTTCCAGAAATGATTAAGCCTTTGAATCCAAAGGACTTATATCGAAGTTGTGATCCGAATCAGTTCACATTTGAGACTACGGCGGATCTAGAAGATCTGACAGAAATTATTGGACAGGCCCGGGCTGTAGAAGCGATACATTTTGGTACAGGTATTCAACAGGAAGGGTATAATCTCTTTGTCATAGGCTCTCCCGAAACTGCCAAGCAAGCGGTCATACGACAGTTTCTCAAAAGAAAGGCCGTTACCGAACCAACTCCTTCAGATTGGTGTTACGTCAATAACTTTTCACAACCCCATAAGCCCCATGCTTTGAGGCTCCCACCAGGTCAAGGAATTATTCTACGACGCGATGTGGAGCAGTTGATAGAGGAACTGCGCACTACCATCCCGGCTGTATTTGAAAGTGAGAACTACCGTACCCGAAGGCAAGTGATTGAAGAGGAATTCAAAGAGCGGCAAGATAAAGCCTTCAAGGAACTTGAGCAACAGGCTAAAGAACGTGGTATTGCACTGTTACAGACTCCTTTGGGATTAGCGTTTGCTCCTATGCGAAGAGATCGGGTCCTTAATCCGGAGGAATTTCAAAGGCTTCCGGAGTCAGAGCGGAAGCGCATAGAATCCGAGGTAGCTGCTCTTCAAGAACAACTTCAAGACATTATCCGCAAAATTCCACAGTGGGAAAGAGAGATCCGGGAGAAGATAAAGGCACTAAATCATGAGGTGGTGATGTTTGCAGTTGGTCATTTGATAGACGAGTTGAGAAAGAAATACACGGTCTTACCAGAAGTAGTAAGCTATCTCAATGCCCTGCAACAGGATATAAGCAATAATGCGGAGGACTTCCTCCGCCGACCAGAAGAGATGCCTGCTTTTATAAATATCCCGGAATCACGGTTCCTGACCGGTGCGTCCGCATTTCGTCGTTATCAGGTGAACGTGATAGTAGATCATAGCACTGCTCAAGGGGCACCGGTAGTCTATGAAGATTATCCCACTTATCAGAACCTGATTGGTCGTATTGAGCACATCTCCCAGTTGGGAACCTTGGTAACCGACTTTAATTTGATTAAGCCTGGAGCGTTACACCGAGCAAACGGAGGATATTTAATGCTCGATGCCCATAAGGTGCTCACACAACCCTTTGCCTGGGAAGGGCTCAAGCGGGTCTTGCGAGCCCGTAAAATCCATATGACATCTCTGGGGCAGATGCTTGATTTAATCAGTACCGTATCCCTGGAACCCGAACCCATTCCGCTGAATGTTAAAGTAGTCTTGCTCGGCGATCAATTACTTTACTACCTGCTCTGTCAATTTGATCCTGAGTTCAACGAGTTGTTCAAAGTGGTAGTGGATTTTGAAGAACGGATGGATCGTACCTTGGAGAACAATCTTCTCTATGCCCGGCTGATTGGTACCTTAACCCGTAAAGAGGGTTTACGACCCCTTGAACGGAGTGCTGTAGCCCGTGTTATTGAGCACAGCGCCCGTATCGTAGGTGATGCGGAGAAGCTCTCCACCCATATCCGAAGGATCACCGACTTACTGCGTGA
Source organism: bacterium (assembly GCA_030550175.1). Taxonomy (GTDB): domain Bacteria; phylum Moduliflexota; class Moduliflexia; order Moduliflexales; family JAUQPW01; genus JAUQPW01. Next base: position 12,248 of record JAUQPW010000031.1, on the reverse strand, counting down.
GGCTAATTATTGGGCCGGAGAGGCAGGTCATAAAATTGTAAATGCCTTCGATGTACAACGAGCTATTGATGCTCAAATTCGCCGGGTTGATCGGATACGGGAGCGGATACAAGAGGAAATTCAGCGGGGAACCATTTTAATAGATACCGATGGGGAGAAGATTGGTCAGATCAATGGTCTTTCAGTTATTGACCTTGGTCAGTTTGCCTTTGGTCGTCCCAGTCGAATTACAGCTCGTGTGCGGTTGGGTAAAGGAGAGGTCATAGACATCGAACGAGAGGTAGAGTTGGGAGGTCCCATTCATTCTAAAGGAGTCCTTATTCTTTCTAGCTTTCTTTCTACACGGTACGCCATAGATAAACCTCTTTCGCTCTTTGCCAGCCTGGTTTTTGAGCAGTCCTACAATGGAGTAGAGGGGGATAGTGCTTCGTCGGCTGAGTTGTACGCTTTACTTTCAGCCCTTGCAGAGGTACCTATCCGACAATCCCTGGCCGTAACAGGTTCGGTGAATCAGCACGGTCAAGTACAGGCCATTGGGGGGGTCAACGAAAAGATCGAGGGTTTTTTTGACATATGCAAGGCCAGAGGTTTAACGGGTAAACAAGGCGTGTTGATTCCGGCTTCCAATGTAAAACACTTGATGTTACGTCGGGATGTTGTTGAGGCCGCAGCGGCTGGGAAGTTTCATATATATCCTGTAGAAACAGTTGATGAGGGAATTGAGATTCTAACCGGAATACCGGCTGGTGAACGGGATGAAACTGGAAATTTCCCCGAGGGAAGTATTAACCAGCGGGTGGAAGCACGGCTTATTGCCTTGGCTGAGAAACGGATGGCCCTTGCTGCATCTGCAAAGGGAGAGAATGCTCATGAATAAACAAGAATCTAAAGCCGCTATTCGACGTATTTTGGTGGCTCTGGATGCCTCATCCCATAGTTTAGCAGCACTGGAAGCAGCTGCTGAATTAGCTGCCAGAATGGAGGCAGAATTATTGGGACTCTTTGTCGAAGATATCAATATACTCCAGCTTGCTGAATTACCCTTTGCACAAGGGGTTAGTTATCCTTTTACGGTGGGTCAACAACTGGATAAATCCAAGATGGAGCGGGCGTTAAAGGTAAAGGCTGAGCAAGCCCGTCGGGCTCTGGCGACAACAGCCAAGCAGTTACATGTTCGATGGTCGTTTCGTACTGTACGTGGTTACATTACCTCAGAGGTATTGGAAGCCGCATTGGAAGCAGACCTGCTCACCTTAGGGAAGTCGAGTCGACAGTTAGCCCGACGCGTAGAATTAGGTTCCACAGCACGAGAGGCTATAGCAAGGGCCCCTCGCCCTGTATTACTAGTACAACACGGTGTCAGTATTAAGCAACCGGTATTGGTCGTTTACGATGGTTCAGAGTCTGCCAAACAAGCTTTAGCTACAGGCGCAGATATGGCCCAAGCCTACGGGGACGGACTGGTTGTACTTATCCTGGCTGAGATATCCGACGTAGCTCAACGATTAGAAAACGAAGTTACAGCGTGGCTACAAGGGCGGAAACTACAAGTAGGCTATCGGTGGTTAGATAAGCTGGATGCGCAAAGCCTGATACAAACTATCCAGACGGAAAGGGGTGGAATCTTGATACTAGGCAGTGAGAGTTCCGATCTATCCCTGGAAACCATCCAAGAGATTCTGGAAAAGATAAATTGTCCGGTGTTATTAATTCGACACTAAAGGCTAATTTTTCCAGGGCAGATTGTCAGAGACGTAGACCAATACCTATAAATCCATTCTCATCTGCCCTTGTTTATGGCTATAACGCTATATCTTTCAGGTTGTTTAATTCTTTATTATTGTTTTTTACTGGCTCGTGTCGAAACTCGACCTGACATGAGCTTGCCATTCAAGTCGATATACCAAGGTACGGTAATAGCCAACGCATTAAAACAACATAGGCTACAATAAACAGCATTGGTTCCAGCCATTCAGTCATGTTCAATATCCTCCTTATATACTATCCACACCCCTATAGAGCTTTTCGTTTGTTCTAATAGAACAATACGCTTTCTTTCAGATGCTGATGTGATCGATGTAATCAATGACATCCTAGTCGCATCTATCCTGATATATTCATTATATTATATTCTCCTGTTTTTGTTTATTCAAGCCTAGCTAAAACAGATTTATTTACAATCGGAGTTCAACAAAATCAACCAGGATAATGGAATTCTGCACGACGATTCCGGCTCCAGCAATGAACCCAATCATGGAAGTTGCCGTGAAAAAGGTATCCCATAATCCATGGGCAGGTAATATCCCAACCAGGGAGAAAGGGATTGCAGTCATAATGGTAATCGGAGTCTTGAAGGATTGAAACCAGCCGACTACTAAAATGTAGATGAGAATCAACACTGCTGCAAACGCTAAACCGAGATCTCGAAACACCTCATAGGTGATGTGCCATTCCCCATCCCACTTCATAGCAAAAAGGACTTTGTTAGCCCTGTCTACTTCAGCATCTGCCATTCTGTACTTAGCCTATGCCTCATCGAACTGCTGCTGACTGATTATCTGACTTTCAAGAAGAGACTTATAACGATCGAAGGTCGAGGCCGCGAGTGCCTTGTTGGCTTCAGCAGCTTCCTTTTCGTAAACGCAGACTGAATCAAATTAACTGCAACAAATCCGGTAAACAGAAACCAGTAAGGACTGTAATAATAACCCAGTAACAGGCTAATTAATACAAAGCTACCGGAAATTAATCTTAAATATCTCTCGATAGTCATTTTCAAATCCTCCCTTTTAATTTCTTATGGGGAGCTGCCTCAGGCAAGCGCATTCGTAAGTAAAAGGTGGTCTCCAATCCACCGCCTAATATGACTATTTTGGGTTTTGCCTTGTTTATCACTTAAATCCTCCTTTTATTTTTAGTAATACGCAATCCCTCTATACTAGGGCTTTAAAACAAGAAACCTTTTCCCGTAAAGGGCAACTACACGGGTAATTGCAGGTATAAGACTTCATCTGAACTAAAAAGAAAAAAATATAAGCTCTGTCTTAAAACCTTACAATACTTGTGAAAACTTAATAATTAAGGGAGAATTAAGAAGTATCAGATGCTAAGACAAACATAAGATTTTAAGACAGATATTATAAATTTTTGTTGAAATCAAAAACAGTATTTATTAAGAATCTTTCACGAGTTAGATTCGCCTTAATTTATGACATTGCTTGAGGTTCTAAAGATATCAGGTTTTATCGATATTATGAGATTAAGACAACCAGCTTAAATCCGTATTTTTTATAAACCCTTATCAAAGGGCTTTGTTCATATAAAAGCTGTACCTTTGCTTTCTTGGCACAAAGGTTGCGTATCTTTTAAGTATTAAGCGAATAAATAAAAGGTAAAGGATATTAACCGATAAATAAATGTAGGTAAACTTATATTCATCTATGTTTATCTACAGGTCTAACTTTGTGTCGGTAAAAAAATGAGTATTAAGATGACAAACTTTATAATCTTTACAGGTTCAGCTAACCCATCCCTTGCTGAAGCCGTTACCAAACAGCTAGATGTACGACTGGGAAATCGCATCTTACAACGCTTTCCAGACGGTGAATTACATATTGAAATTGAGGAAAGTGTACGGGGGCAAGATGTTTATCTCATCCAACCTATCAGTCCACCTGTAGATGAACATCTCATGGAACTCCTCCTTCTGGCTGATGCTTGCCGGCGTGCAGGGGCTACCCAACTAACGGCCATTGTTCCATACCTTGGATATGCACGTCAAGACCGGCGTGCCAGAGGACGAGAACCTGTTAGTGCCCGCCTTGTGGCCGATCTTATCAAGACCAGTGGAATACAGCGTTTAGTAGCCGTCGATCTTCATACTACCGCTCTTGAAGGAATCTTCACTGTCCCCTTGGAACACTTAAGTGCTGTATCTATACTGTCAGAAGCCGTACGACCTTGGATAGAGGATAATACCTTGGTGGTCTCTCCAGACCTGGGAGCTATAAAGCTGGCAGAACGTTACGCTAGACTTCTCCAATTACCCGTAGCTATCGCTTATAAAACCCGAATTAGTGGTGAGGAGGTCCATACGAAAGGTATTATAGGCGATGTTCATGATCGTGCTGTGCTTATAGTGGATGATATGATCAGCACAGGAGGAACCGTCAAAGCAGCTATCGAAGCTCTTCTTGAGGCAGGCTGTTTACCAAATATTCTGGTTGTAGCGACCCATGGTCTATTCGTTGGTACGGCTGTGGAACGATTTCGTGCTTTACCTATTCGACGATTAATAGTAACAAATAGTGTGGATAGACCCGGAAATCTACCTTTTCCTATACAGGAAATTAGCCTGGGACCCCTTCTAGCAGAGGTTATCAAGCGTTTACATAACAATCACTCCCTGAAGGATCTCATTATACACGGCTGAAAAAGAGTCCTGGATGATAAGCGCTTTAGGAGGGGCTTTGTGTGATTGCTAAGGGCTTCTGGGAGGACCGGCAAAGAAAGATCCTTCCGAATAATATTTATTTCTAATCTGGTTTCTATTAACATCCAATTTTAAAAGGTTTTAGCGGATACTTCCATTGTAACGAAATGCTCGTTACTGTATCAATTTCTTACGATTTTCATGCTTCGTGGCGACCCAACGGGTCATGACTGTTTAGTAAGCATCACTTTTTCTGTTTGAATACCCCCTGGAGGGGAACCCCCCCTAGTCCCCCCTGAAGGGGGGCTAGGGGGGGGGTTTCTTTTTCCACCTACTAAATGGATACGGATACAAATACTCTAAAACTTTGATAAAAAACCCTTAAGGAGGAGGTAAGATTTATGAATTTAGCCCATGTACATCTTTTGCTTAATCATATTCCAGTAATAGGAACATTAGTTGGACTTTTATTGTTGATTGTTGGAATGGTTATGAAGAGCGAAGAACTCAGGAAGGTAAGCCTTGGAATGTTTGCCATCCTTGCCTTATTAACATTACCTGTATATTTCACGGGTGAACCTGCTGGAGAAGTTGTAGAACATCTTCCTGGGGTTACAGAAGAAATCATTGAAGAACATGAAGAAGCAGCCCTGACAGCTTTAATTGCTACCCTGATATTAGGCGTGATCTCCTTAGGAGGGCTGATCTATTTTCGTCACTTGGCCAGCCTGCCGGGTTGGTTGATTAAAGTATCCTTAATACTTTCTATAATAAGCATGGGATTGATGGGATGGACAGCTAATTTAGGTGGACAAATACGCCATACGGAGATTCGAGCAGGTTTTAAACCTCCCACCTCGGATGAAAAAGTAGTAGAGGAAATCCAGAAAGAATCAGAATCAGAAAAGGAGTCAAAATCAGAAAAAGAAAAATAAGAAGTCCCCAAACTTAAAAAATTCCCTTCCAGAACAGGACAACTTCAACATATATCGATTCCTTAAGGCATATTCAATATCGTAGATTATTGGAGGCCCTGTTAGTCGCTGCTTCGAACATAAAGATCTGGAGTCCGGTATTCCATTAATCTTTTGAATATGCCTGTTAATCCCCTCTGCTTAAGAAAAGGTTTTCTTAAAACAGATTTCTCCCGGTAATACCTAACTATTCCAGGATAACTCCAAGAGAGGTGATCGAGGATCTATTTACCTGCCTGTGAAGTTTTTGATGGCCTGCTGTTGAGTAATAAGTCGTTTGCCCAAACTAGAGCAAACTGCCTCACACAGATCAAAGACCATCTCATCAGAGATCCGATAAAAAGTATTAAGGCCTTCTTTGCGGCGACTAACCATCCCTGCTTCAAATAATATGTTTAAATGCTTGGATATATTTGCCTGACTACCTCCTGTTGCTTCAACAAGTTCACCCACACTCATCTCATCCTTATCTAGGGTATGAAGGATCTTTAGACGCATTGGTTCTGAGAGTACACGGAATGTTGTAGCAATTAATTCTAAAGCTTCTTCCGTTAGTTGTTGGGGTTGTTTTTTCTTCATAACTTAAATTTTTTCCTTTCCCCCTTGCTTTTGTTATTCCTACTATTTAATTACTATATGGTAATATAATCAAGTATAAATTTTAAACCTGGAGGATTGGAGATATGTCAGAAGTTAGTCAAAAGACTTATTGCGATATAAATGAACTTCGTTCTGTTTTAGATGGAGGTAGCTCCTGCTCACTTATAGATGTACGGGAATATCCGGAATATGCGGCAGGTAGAATCCCTCAAGCACGGTTGATTCCGTTAGGTGAGATTGAACAACGTGCTGGCGAGATAGATCGTTTCCGACCTGTTTATCTCGTTTGTCGTACCGGGCGACGTTCCGAGGAAGCACGACAAAGGCTCAAGGCTTTGGGTTTCACTGAAGTGTACAACGTTAAAGGTGGTTTTTTGGCCTGGGAAGCTGCGGGATTCCCTGTTGAGCGGGATCGCCATGTTCCCTGGTCTCTCGAGCGACAAGTCAGATTTGTCGTTGGAATACTGGTCTCTATGAGCGTTCTTCTCAGTGTTTTCGTTGCGCAACCCTTTGTATGGATTGCAGGATTTATCGGGGCAGGTTTGATTTTTGCGGCCATTACAGATTCCTGTTTAATGGGTATGATGCTTGCTCGTCTTCCTTGGAATCGCCCTAAAAGTACCCAGGGGTGCCTGATTGAGCAGGAAAGGATAAACTAGACGTGGAAAGTTATTTTATTCTGGGGCTGATACTGAGCGCAGCTATTGGGTTATCTCTCGGATTGATTGGAGGAGGTGGCTCGATTATCACGGTACCTGTTCTCGTTTATGTCCTGGGCGTTGAAGCCCATCAAGCTGTTGGAATGTCCCTTGCGGTTGTTGGAGCAACTAGCCTTATTGGGGCCATGTTTCACTATCGGCGAGGTACCTTGGATCTAAAAACTGGAACCTTCTTTGGTGTGTCAGGAATACTAAGCGCCTACTTTGGATCCCGCCTGACCCATTTTCTCTCTCCGGCTGTTTTACTCCTCTCATTCGCGGGGCTTATGCTTCTTATCGCAACACTCATGCTAACTAGAAAACAGACTGGTGAAGGAGAAACAAACAACAAAAATAAAAGTGCTTTAAAGGCTGTATTTACAGGTTCAGGTGTTGGATTTCTAACAGGTTTCCTCGGCGTAGGTGGGGGTTTTCTTATTGTACCGGCCCTGATGCTGTTTGGTGGCCTTTCAATGAGGCATGCCATAGGCACATCTCTGATGGTTATTAGCATCAACTGTGTTGCCGGATTGCTCGGACATCTCTCTTATGGGGGTTTCGACCTTCACCTGACTTTTCTGGTAACCTTGCTTGCTGCAATGGGCACACTCCTGGGAACTGTTCTTTCCCATAGAACCTCTCCAACCCATTTAAGAAAAGGTTTTGCTGTATTTGTGATAATAGTTGCCTTCTTTTTAATCACAAAGAACTATACGGCTCTGTTTTAAATAGTCTTTTATAAAAGAGTTTATCTCCGGAAGCAAAAATCACAAAGGAACTTTGACTTCTTCCAGATGATGGGTAATTTAAAGCCTCGAGGGAAGTTTCTCTTCCCTTATATCCCATTTCTTTGTTTAGAAATATAGCAGGGTTCTGAAGCCCTCGTGGGGCTACAATGAACCCACATCCTTCCAAAATGCAGGATTGGCTCTAAACGCTTTAAACAAACAAAGTACAAATCCTTTTTTCTTGTGGAAAGATTCCTGATGTAAGGAACCTCATTCAAGCAAGGTTTGGCCTTCAGAAGAGGAAGCTGTAATAGCCTTGAAACAGGGCAATTGTGTGGAACTACTCTAGCTTTCCATTTTGGAGATCTGGTATATTACTTGCTATCTACTTAACAATAGAGGGAAAAAACAATATCACCACTCATACAAGTCAGGTGAATTAAGATTATGATCAACGCACGAATTCTGATAGTCGAGGATACCGATATCATAGCAAAGTATCTGGGGAGTATGTTATCAAGAGCAAATTATGAAGTTGTTGGAATAGTTCCATCTGGAGAGGAGGCCATTGAAAAAGCTATAGAAACCCATCCAGATTTAGTATTGATGGATATTACTTTAGAAGGAAAGATGGACGGCATAGAGGCAGCCGAACACATCTATGCCCGTTTTAATATTCCAATAATTTACATAACTTCTCTTGAAGACTCCTCTACGATTCGACGTATAAAAGCCTCCCAAGCTTTTGGATATATTTCTAAGCCAACTAAGGATACCGAATTACTTACAGCTATTGAAATAGCTCTCCACCAGCTTAAAACTGGCACAAATTGTTAGTCGATGAGAAAACCTCAAAGTATTCTCTCTCTATTCTTCAAATTAGAAGGGGAGGTAGACGAATAAAAAGGAGAAATCAGATTTTGATACCAGGCTTGTAATCTCAATTCCATCTGTATGAGGATATTGTATCTTAGAGCAACCCACCGGGTTGCTCTAGATTCTATAGAAAAATCGTACAAGGTTGTCCTTGCAGTTATACAGTATTTCCCTGTAGAAATCTTCCTGATCCTTAGGGATACTATCCAGAATGAAAAGCCTCTGTATCAAACGAATTAGATTACTTCGGAACACACAAACAAACAAAATTCCTCTGAGCATATTCCTTTCCGTTAAAAGGGACTAAACAGTTAAAAGTATCGGTGACATTCTTCCCGGGAACATAGCCCGAAGAGTACTTTCGTCTTCCCCTTTTTGCTGCCGTAGAGACTCCACAGACAAATAACTGAGCCGTAGCACCTGATTTACTTCCTTCAGCCCCTGCATATACAGGATCCATCCCCTGCCTCGTACAGGTTGTATCACAGTTAGTCCCTTGAGGGGCAGGTATCCAGCTATAGTTAGCGGCCAGGATGGAATCGGTTACTATAAAAATTCCTATTAAGAATAGGACCAGAGAATTGATTAAGATTTTTATTTTCATAGGTTGGGTTGATTTTGAAAAAGTAGAAATGAGTTTAGTCGGAAATAACTAAACTTCTTTCTACCTATCATTAGGTCAGATTAGATTCCTAAACAAAATGAGGTACTCAAATTTTAACATACTTCGCAATTAATATACCAACTCTACAAGGTAGAACCTATCAAACCGATTTTCTTGATTAGAAGAAACGTTTCTTTGATAGATTTAATCCTCTTTGATGGATAAGATCAAATAAATTTAATCTAAATCACAAAGTAATGGAGAATCTGTCTTTTGTCCTAATTTCTGACATCCTTTGATATGTCTTATATAAAAGAGATTTTTAACTATATTGTAAGATTTTAAGACGAACAACATCTAATAAATAAATCGCAAATAATTAGGTAACAGGTTTCTAATTTCTTATTTTCGACTCTCAATCTTCGATTTTAAAGACCTGGTATATGGATTGCCTTAGAAAAAGATTGAGATTAAGGACCCCGACATGAGGAGTAAAAGTAAAATTCTTATCAAGAAAGGAGGTGATTTTATGGAGGTTAATTATAAGGTCAATATCAATACCGCAGACGATAAAGAGCTTCTAAGTGTATTTAAAACTGAAGAGTTAGTTTGGGCAGTTAAATCTGGTCGTCCTTATAACAGTATTGAAGAACTTTATCGGGTAGAAGGGATTGACGAGGACCTCTTTGAGAAAATCCGAGATAGGATTATCGTGGAAGACTTCTCAGAGCAAGGTTTTATGGGGGTTACCGATGTACGGGAAAGTGAAGAGTTGCAGGAAGGGGTTATTCCGGGATTTGATATGGAAGAGCCGGAGGAATTTACCGGAGCTAAGGACTTAAGGATCGCGGTGGGGGAGATCAACGACGAAGAAGCTGAGATGAAGGAGATGTTCAGGATTATAAAAGCACCTTCCGAATTGGAACGGCTGGAGGGAGAGGAAGAAGAACTCCTAGCTGATCAAACTATAGAGGAAGAACGAGAAATAATTCCTGGCTATGAAGCTGAGACCAAGAAAATGCAAGGGGAATTGGACTCAGAGCAGAAAGAAGATAAAACCGGAGGAAACCACATTCCAGGAAGAAAATCTAAGGTTCGAGAAAAAAAGTCTGATAAAAAGCCTAAAGGATCCATTTCTAAAACTAATACAAATGATGAATCATAAGCTGTGAATATAAACTGATTCCTGACTCATGATTTATCGTTTCGTGACTCATCATGTATCGATCAATTCTTGTACCACTTGACGGATCGACGTCCGCAGAACAAGCCTTACCGATAGCACGAGGTATTGTAAGCAAGATAGGAGCAGGAGCAAAACTTCAGTTGGTGTTGGTACATGTACCCACCCCAGCCAGGTATGTTGATGGAGTACTCATGTTCGATGAAACCCTGGAAACTGAGATCAGAGAGCATGAACATAACTACCTGAATAATGTGATAAAAAAACTAGCATTAGGTCCAGAGGTTTCTGTCACAGCGGAAGTACTAAGTGGGAGGATTGGAAAAGTTGATGAAATACTCCATGCCCATATTGTAAATACAGGTGTAAACCTGGTGGTGATGGCGACTCATGGGCATGGACCACTGGCTCGTTTCTGGCTTGGTAGTGTCACGGATAAGCTGATACGCCAATCAGTAAGACCTATTTTACTGGTGCCTGTACGGGAAAAGACAGAAGAAACGCAAGACCTTACCCGTGAAGAGATCTTTCAGCACATACTGATTCCCCTTGATGGATCAGCTTTTTCAGAACAAATACTGGAACACGTAGTAGGACTTGGTAAACTGATGAAGGCCGACTATACACTCTTACAGGTTGTGGAACCAGTGGTACAGGTTGGTTATTCAATCAATGAAGAAATCATTCGACTAAACCAGATATTGCGGGAACATATCCAGACTGAAGCCCAAAAATACCTGGATAGTGTGGCTGAACGGTTGCGAGTGTGGTCCCTTCAAGTTCGGACAAGAGTCATTATCGATCGGCATCCAGCAACAGCTATTCTCGAAGAAGCAAATAGGCAGGGAATAGATTTGATAGCCATGGAAACGCACGGTCGAGGTGGTTTAACTCGACTTCTTATAGGGAGTGTAGCTGATAAAGTATTACGAGGAGCTTCTATACCGGTATTACTCCATCGTCCGCGCAGTGAACCTTAAAATTCTGATTTTAAAGCTATCGGAGCATGGGTTTATTTCAAAAGGGACGATTACGCAGGATTGTTCTGGGTATATGATGCATTCTCTTTGACAGATTGATTAAGTCCTAAAACTTAGGACTTATATTAAAGGTTAAAGGAGTGTAGCTCTATGGCAGAAAATAACTTTATAACCCCCTCTCCTCCAAAAGAAATTAAGGAAGTTCCCTTGGGAACCCTTCCTCCTTTGAGGATGGAAAAAATCCCCCCCTTTAAAGGGGTTTTTGCTTATATCGGACCAGGCATTTTATGGGCGGCACTGGCTCAAGGTTCTGGGGAACTTATCTGGTGGCCCTACTTAACCGCTAAGTATGGAGCCGCTTTTTTGGGTCTCCTGATCCCTGCTTCCTTACTTCAATACTGGGTTAATCTAGAAATCTGTAGATATACCGTTGCAACGGGGGAGACTCCGATGACAGGTTTCACGAGAATAAGTCGCCTGTATGCCTGGATTATGTGGATCGGGATCTTTATTGAGAATGCGTGGCTGGGTGCCTATGCAACCGCCGGGGGTACTGCTCTGGCGGCTTTGACAGGATTTCCATCAGGTTGGACAGCTCGGGGTCAGTCCTTATTTTGGGGTTATCTAACCATCAGTATCTATATCCTTGCAATGGTCTTGGGTCGAGTGGTCTATAATGTGATTGAGAAAATCTCGATGGCTGTTGTAGTTATTACAATGACCGGTATTGTTTTTGCCCTATTTCAACAAAAGGTCCTTGCTGTAACCTGGGATTTCTTCGCAGCTCTGATTCCCCACTTTACAATGCCTAGTAGCTTACCAAACTGGGATCCCAAGGATCTAAATGTCTTGGTTACGAGCATTGCCTATGCAGGCGCTGGTGGCTTCGGTCAGTTGTTTATCGGCTACTGGATGCGGGATAAAGGAATTGGAATGGGAAAACTTATTGGACGTATTACCTCGCCTATAACCGGGGAAGCTGAAACGATTCCCGCAACGGGGTATGTTTTTGCTGACACAGAGGAAAATAAACGAAATTATAAAGGTTGGGTTCATTATTTTAGTTTTGAAAATTTCATTGGGGTCTTCTTAAATCTCCTGACCACTGCTATTATGTGTTGGCTCGCTTTTGCTCTCTTGTTACCGGAGGGTAAAGTCCCGAAGGGTTGGGAA
>JAUQPW010000139.1 GCA_030550175.1 bacterium | reverse complement strand
CCAGTGACCATAGCGAAGGGGAAACACCTGTAACCATTCCGAACACAGAAGTTAAGCCCTTCAGCGCCGATGGTACTGCAGGGGGGACCCTGTGGGAGAGTAGGTCGTCGCTGGGATCTTTTTTTGATTTTCATCTCTACCTGAAGAAATAACAAACCCTCTAAACTCTTCCCTTTCCTACTTCTTCAGCTTTTGTCTAAAACTTAATTATATCTTTATATCTTTCCGTTTCTTCTCTTCCTGTTCCTGCAAAAACCTGAAATCTCTTTTTATTTTTTTCTTGCAAAGATACCTTGATCTGTGAATTAAAATAAATTATATCTCTGCTGTTTAGGTTACCCTGAATACCATAAAACCATAAATAAGTAATTAAAAAGAACCGAGTTTCTACAAGAAACATTCTACCAACAGGATGTTTCTGGGCAGATCGTTAGTGAATCGTTTGTCTTGCTTCTATAGTCCCATGCCTGACCGGTATCGAAAAGTCTTCTGGTTCCTGATTATTTTAGGTGGCTTTTTTCTACTCCTCATCCTGGATCCGACTATCCAATCCTTTGTTCATACCATTAAAAACATTAAGAATATTAAAACCATCAAATATATTACCTATCTGGGAGACGGCAGCAGTCAAATATTTTTATTTTTGTTATTTTTAGCAGGGGGATATTTTTATAAAATAGAGCGGCTGAAAAAACTGGGAAAAGTAGGAATCTATGCCCTCATCGGAAGTGGAGTGATAACCCAAACCCTTAAATGGCTGGTAAGACGACCCCGTCCCAATATCAGTATAGAAAAGCTTCTCATGGGTCCAAGAGATCTGGGAGATCTGTCCGGTCATTTTGGATCTTTCCCCTCCGGACATGCTTTAAGCTCTTCTACCGTCGCAACCGTTCTCATAGCTTTCTATCCCAAACTAAGATATCCCTTCTATGGGTTGGTCCTTCTCATAAGTCTCTCAAGAATTTATCTGGAACGTCATTTTGCCTCTGATGTATATGCAGGTATAATTTTAGGATGGTGGATAGGGAGAGGATGTATTTTCTATTTTTTAAAAACTCAACCAGGAGATGATCCCATGGGGTCTTATAGATCGTTTCTTAAAAAACTTCAGGATTATAAAGCCTATCTCATCGTTCCAGGACTTATCCTATTCTCTGGATTCCTCTTTTTTTATGGACTAACCGGTTTTACACTTTTTGATGTGGATGAAGCAGTATTCTCGGAAGCAACCCGAGAAATGATAGAAACCGGAAACTGGATTACACCTCAATATAATTACTCCAATCGTTATGACAAACCTATCCTGTTCTATTGGCTGATGGCTTTATCTTATAAGCTTTTTGGAGTCAACGAGTTCGGGGCTCGTTTTTGGTCTCCTACCATGGCGGTAGCTTTGGTTATCATGACCTTTTATTTTCTTCAACGAACGGTAGAAACCCGGGCTGCTTTGCTAGGTGCTTTAATCCTGTCTACTTGTTTGGAGATGTCCTACCTGTCCCATGTCGCCGTGACCGACATGACCCTTTGTTTTTTCATTACAGCAGCCTTGTATACTTTTTTTCTGGGTCATCAAAGCTCAAGCGAAACCAAGAAATGGTGGTACAGGAGTTGTTATATTTTTATGGCTCTGGCAACCCTCACGAAAGGACCTGTAGGGGCGGTCCTTCCCTTGTTAGCCATCGTTCCCTTCGTTATAGCTACCGACACCTGGCGACAAACCCTCAAGGAAGGGAGGATTGTTTCAGGAATTCTGCTTTTCCTAGCTGTTGCAGGACCCTGGTATATCCTGGAAATTGCCATAAATGGGTGGGAATACATAAACAAATTTTTTATCTTTCATAATGTCACCCGATATCTGGCTCCAGACCGGGGGCATAAGGGGCCTATTTATTTTTACCTGGGGATTATTCTGGTCGGCTTTTTTCCCTGGAGTGCCTTCTTGCCCCATGCTTTGGCTCGAACTATTTCAACCCGACTAGGGGAACTGAAACGATCTGCAAAGATAGACCCCCTCTCTTTTCTTGCTACCAGCTGGTTTTTCACCACATTGCTCTTTTTTACCTTTGCTAAAACCAAGCTTCCCAATTATGTACTTCCCCTCTTTCCGGCCATGGCGATCCTGACCGGGCGATGGTGGTCAGATTATCTTTCAGAGAAATTGAAAGGGAGTCGAGGGATTAAAATCTCCCGAATCATCTTAGGACTTACCTCTCTCCTTTTAGCCCTTACGTTCGGAACTACGCCCCTTATCTTAAACAAACTGGCCGAGAAATACCCGGGCCGTTTTATTGAATCTCTGGATATCCGACTAGGTTGCTGGCTTCTAGCCGGAACTTTTTTGATCGGCGGAGTTGGAGGAACTCTGACATTGACCAAATCTAAACGGACCGGCTTTGGGATTCTCGTCCTTACCATGGTCCTTGTAAACATTATTACCCTTACAGCCATTGTGCCTCCGGTTAACGCCTACTTTCAAGGTTCTTTACACGATCTGGCCAATATGGTGAGGACTCAGATTCGACCCGATGGAAAACTCGTCATTTATGGGAAACTGGATAATCCAAGCATCGCCTTTTATTCCCAACATGCTTTCATCAAAACTCGAAGTAAAGAAGAACTCAAAAGTCTTATTCAATTACCTCAACAAGTCTTAATCATAACGAAGACTCCCTTGGCATTGGAACTACAGAGAGAAACAGGCATCTTTCTCTGGAGAGAACGCCAGGGGTATGCCTTGCTTTCTAATCAACCGTTGTAAAAAACCTTCTGGCAAAAAGGCCGATAAAGAACAGGAGAGATAATTCCAGATAAAGCTCCTTGACATTCTTAAAATTCAAATCTTATACTGGAACTTGTGAAATTTAACCCATCCCTTTTACTCTTTTTAAGTTTTGCATGCTGGATTTACCCTCTAAAAGCAGGTTTTGCAGCGGGACAAAGGCCTCTGGTTACAGAAAGTGCAGTGACTCTACCAGCTGGGACCTTAGAAATCGAATTGGGGGTTGATTTCCTCCGAAATCAAAGTTTTCCCTTTCCCACATCCGCTACCCGTTTTAATAGAGATCTCTGGGAAATTCCTGTCATAGGACTTCATTTAGGAGTGGATAAGCGAACGGAGGTACAGTTTGACTATGAACTTCTGTATTTAAACGAACCAAATCCCGGCGTAGGAAAGAAATTTGGAAGCGGAGATTTGAAGGTTTTTACGAAGATCCAGATTCTAGAAGACACCGATTCTCATCCTGCTGTAGGGTTGAGATTCGGGACCAAGCTTCCCAACGCAGATGATACCGCTCGCTTAGGAACCAATGAGACCGATTTCTTAAGTTCTCTTCTGGTGACCAAGTTCTATCAAGGGGTCACTTTCCACGCCAATACAGGACTTGGTATTTTAGGGAATCCCTTCCATGCTGCTCAGCAAGATGATGTACTTTTACTCGGGTTCGCATCTATCCTTCCGGTAACTCCTACGCTCCACTTTATCATGGAGATTGCGGGACAAACCCTGAGCAGTAAGAGAAACAATGTAACCTCAATGCGACTGGGCCTTCAATATCAAACCGGAGAGGTCCAATGGGACTTAGGTGGGAGTGTTAGACTTACGAATCAGGCTGCCGATTGGGAAGTTCTGGGCGGATTGACCTGGCGGATCAGGCTGTGGGGAAGGTAATCCTCAAATTTAAAGAATCTTAAGGGTACCATCAAGGGGTTTTATCGTGTGGACGATGAAGGAGGATAGGAATAGAGGTACCTCGTAATACCTTATCCGCCACGCTACCTATGAGTAATCGGATTAGACCTCCGTGACCATGGGTCTCCATGGCAATGAGATCAATCCCACGCTGATTTGCCTCTTCTAAGATAGCTACAGCCGGATAATGACTCATAACGATTTTTGTCTGGACTCGTACAGTTTCGGCCATGCCATCTTCTCCCGTTCTCAAACGCTTAGCTATCTCATCCAGATAGGCCTGAGCTTTTTGGATGCGTAGTTGTTGAAATTCGGTAGAGTACTCGTCAGGTCGGTAACTGACTGGGATCCAGGGTTCCATTACATGGAATAGGGTATAATCAGCTTGCATGAGCTTACCTAAGGCGGCCGCGTACTTCAGTATTTGTTCAGCAAGGGCCGAACCGTCGAGGGGAATAAGTATATGCCGAAAAACAGGCTCACGGGTAAGATCGGGTTTTGTTTCTTGAGGCCTTATGAGCACCATGGGGATTTCTAACTGTCGTACAAGTTTATCGGTCACACTACCCAACCAGAGGCGAGCCAGCATACCACGTCCATGGGTTGCCATTACAACCAAATCCACCTTTGCAGTCTTTACATGGCTATCCAGCCGTTCCGCAATCTGACTCACCTCCCCATCCAGTAATACACAGGTAATCGGAAAACCCGGCTTAATCTTTTTGGCTATTTCTTCAAGATACGCCCGCTGGTGCTCTCTGAGTTTGGCATCCAGTACCTCATTGAAAACCATTTTACCCTCAATATATCGGGCCTCAGGCACATGGACATGTACCAATTGAAGTTCTGCTCCGGCACGACGTGCAATGCTACCGGCTATAGGCAATGCATGTTCTGCAAGAGTTGAACCATCAAGAGGTACTAAGATAGAACGAAACATGGTAAACTTTTCTTTTAAGATGCTTTGCCCTGGGGACGGCATAACAGGACCGGTACAGGAGCTCCTCGCAGGAGCTTATCGGCTACACTTCCCATAACCACCCGGGTAAGCCCACCATAACCATGGGTAGCCATAGCAATTAAATCTATCCCCTGGCTGCTTGTTTCTTCAATAATGGAGTTAGCCGTATATCGGCTGACGGCAACCTTGGTTTTAATGGATAGCGGCGACTTACCTTGCTCTTTTACCTGGGCCCGCAATCGTTCAGCAACGCCGTCGAGATAAGTCTGGGCTTCTGTTTTCCATTCGTTTAACAATTGCTCTTCTAACCTGGTCGTGTATTCTGTATGGGGATAGCTTATAGGCAAAGGAGGCTCGACCACCCGTAACAACGTATAATCAGCTTGCATCAGTTGGCCCAGAGCTAAGGCAGGTTCAAGGATCTGCTCGGCTAGCGAAGATCCGTCCAGTGGTATAAGCAGATGCTGGAAGACCTGCTCACGGGTAAGATCTGGTTGAGTTTCTCCGGCTTCCGAGGGGCGAACCATCAGGATAGGTACAAGTACTTGCCGTACGAGCTTATCTGCTACGCTACCCAGCCAAAAACGACTCCATGCACCTCGTCCATGGGTCGCCATGACTATCAAATCTGCCTGAGCAGATGTTGCATATTCGTTAAGAACATCGGCCACTGATCCTAAATTTCCTTCCAACAGGGTGGCTGTAAGGGAAACATTTGAATCGGCTGACAGACGTTTGACCACTTCATCGAGATAGGCACGTTCATGCTCCTTAAGTCGGTTATCCAGCGCTTCATCAAAGAGGACAGTCCCGTCCACATATCTGGCTGCAATGGGTACATGAACAGAAACCAGTTGAAGGGTAGCAGGGGCCCGACGTGCAATACTTCGCGCAATAGGCAAGGCATGCTCCGCAAAGGTCGAACCGTCCAGGGGTACAAGAATAGATCGATACATATAAAATTCCCTCCTGACCAAGAAAATGAAAATAGAAAATATAGATATTCTTTATGCCATTTTACTTCTCTATTTCTACCTCTCCATTCCATAGTTCTATTCTTAAGTTTTGTCAAGGTATTTATAGATTTATCTTACTTTTAAAGGACGGTAACACAGGAATGGGGAGATTGATGGGGGTTTTTACAGAAAAAGGTGACGATTATCCACCTATTCCTGTGTACCTTTAAACTGCTCAAGAAAGATCGCAATCGATGTGCCAGGTTTTAAAAAAGAAAATGGAAAGCCAAAACTAGAAGGAAAGGATAGAATGTTCTGTTCGTACCGGCTGCCGATAATTCTTTGTTCTTAATTGAATTGATTGATCTTAAAATCTTAAAAAGAGTATCACCCGAAGCGAAAAAGGCGTAAGAATCCCCGTCATAAGTATAATGTCTTAAAATCTTACGGAATTCATGAAGATTTAATAACTATAAGGGTTAGTGAATACCATCCGAGACCGAGACAAAAGACAATTTGTTACCGGATACTCTTCCATCCTAAAAATTTTCCTTGCTGGAAGGAACTAAATGATAGAGTTTAGATCCAAGACTGAAAGTTGAGATGGAAAGGAGAAGAAAACAATGGAAATGACTATTCAAAGCACGGCCAGACTTAATAATGGGGTTGAAATCCCTTTTCTTGGACTTGGGGTCTTTCAAAGTCCTCCGGGTGACATGACTAAAAAAGCGGTTCTTTATGCCTTAGAAATAGGATATCGTCATATCGATACGGCTAAAATTTACGGTAATGAACAAGATGTGGGTCAGGCCGTTAGGGAGAGCGGGATTCCCAGATCGGAAGTATTTGTGACAACCAAACTATGGAATCAGGATCACGGCTACGATGCAACCTTGAGGGCGTTCGCAAAAAGCAATCAAAAGTTGGGTCTGGACTATATCGATCTCTATTTAATCCACTGGCCAGTTAAGGGACTCAGGCTTGAAACCTGGCGGGCTATGGAAGTGTTGCTATCAGAAGGTAAATGTAGAGCTATTGGCGTTAGTAACTATTTGGTCAGACATTTAGAGGAATTATTGGATCACTGTACGGTGATACCTGCTGTAAATCAAATAGAATTAAGTCCGTACAACTATCTTTATCGGAAAGAGACCGTAGATTACTGTCGTGCTAAAGGCATTTGGTTGGAAGCCTATAGTCCGCTTACCAAAGGGGAAAAACTTACAGATCCGAAGCTGGTAAAAATTGCATCAAAATACGGCAAAACCCCAGCCCAAATCCTTATTCGTTGGGCTTTACAACATCAGTTTATAGTGATACCGAAGTCTGTCCGAAGAGATCGGATCCGAGAAAATGCCCAGGTATTCGATTTTTCGATTTCCCCGGAGGATATGGCTTATTTAGATTCCTTCAATGAGAATTTAACTACCGGTTGGGATCCTACGAACGTTCCCTGAACAAAATTATAGAAATACTCTAAACCCTGCAGGAGTCATCCAGAGGTATTATTCAGTAAGCGATGGATAAAGACTTCCTTAAACCGGGGGTTTAGATTAAAACAGTAATAAACCAAAGGACCTCGAATATAAGGTGCTACTTCCAGGTCACGGCCCATACCCAGGGGTTCAAGAAAGATACTGAATCCGATCCGGGCCGGACTAACTTTACAGGTAAACATATCCGGCATGATCACATAGCCTATGACCAGTAGATCAAACGGTACTAATCCCCCGAATATCCAGCTCGGGTGAACGGAGAGCTGCTATCAAAGCCCAGCAATCATCCACATCATCGGTTTCTCCCTCTCCAGAGGCAGGATCTGTGTCTATCCATATGGGTAGTCTAGATGGATAAGATATCAAGGGCTTGAACGCTTCTACCGGATGGATAGTTAGGGGGCCTGAATGGCGGTTGAAGATATAAAAGGCACCGATACGGATGGCTGTAATTAAAAGTAAAAACAGGTTAAACAGTAAACCACCCACGGCATGATAAAAACAAGCTTTTATCCTATAAATCTTGAAGTAACGAAAAGCCTGAAAGGTGTAGTAAAAGCCTACAACAGTCAAAACAGCAAAAACTACCAGACCAATCCTTTGGACATCGACCCGTATATCCTGATTGGATAGACTAAACCCGAGACCACCCACGAAAGTTAGCACAAATCCGGTCAGTGGAAATAACCAGCTATACTTACAGGTGCGAATAACCCTTTGGGTGTAACCTATCAACGGTACCGTTAACCCGGTCGGATCTTTTTTCATCTATCCAGTTCTTCCTGAATAAAATTGTCATATTGGGACTCTGGTCTAAATCTAGAGTATAATCCTGACAAGGATGTAAGGCAAGGGAAGTTCTATGTGTAAAGCTTTCAGATATTTACAACACTTTTTGTATCTTTATTAATTTTTTATTGACAATTGAGTAGAAGAATGAAAAGATAGTTTAATTACTTTTTAATTACTTAAAATAGATCCTTTTAAGGATAAGATGCTTAGACAATACGCCAGTCATCTCAGGAGAGAAGGATAAAAGAGAAGAATCCATACAAATTTCCTTGGAGTTCCTCCTCGGTAGTATGTTTTCCTTAAAGCAATTCTTTAAATATTAAAGAAATTTTAAAGCTACTATCCTTTTTATCTTTAAAATCCCCTCAAGAAAGGATACCTTGCCGGACCATAATTTCAGGTAATTATCCTTCTCAAAAGGAGATTGTTATGGGCAGAGACTTGATGATCCAACATCATAAAGACTCGGATGGCTCTACATATGCCCCTGACTTTCGACTCGATAGTCAACTACACGATTTATTTATTGATGAAAGGAACCAATGGAATGAAATCCTATGAAAGTAAAGGAAATTCTCCCAGCCTGGGGTCGTATCTTAAGGGGATATTACCCAGCGTTATCCATTGAGATTACCCGCGAGTGCCCGCTTCGTTGCCCGGGTTGTTATGCTTACGAAACCCAACATCTTGGGCAGCTTGGACCCTTACGGACCCTGACCGATTATAAGGGACAACAATTAATAGACGGCGTGTTAAATCTGGTCAGTCGCTATCGTCCCCTTCACCTTTCTATTATTGGAGGCGAACCTCTGGTACGCTTTCGGGAATTAAACACTTTACTGCCGGAATTGAGCAACAGGGGCCTCGTGGTTCAGCTTGTGACCAGTGCCGTCCGTGAAATTCCCCTGTCCTGGAGCCAGATAAAGAATCTGAACCTGGTGGTTTCCATAGATGGCCTACAACCCGATCACGATCGCAGACGAGCTCCTGCAACTTACGAGAAAATTTTAAAAAACATCCGGGGGCATTCTATCACGGTACATTGCACCATAACCCATCAGATGACAGGCCGGGCCGGATACTTTGAAGCTTTTCTGTCCTTCTGGTCCGGTAAGCCAGAAGTCCAAAAGATCTGGTTTAGCCTGTTCACCCCTCAGAGAGGCGCAAAATCCGAGGAGATACTTTCACCCCATGAACGTGAGGAAGTATTAAGAGAACTTACCCGGTTGCGTCCGATGTTTCCCAAGTTAGATTTACGTGATGCGATTTTAGAAGGACTTCGTAATCCTCCTTCATCTCCTACCAAATGCATTTTTGCCAGGACTACCTTGAGTATCACCGCGGATTTACATAGCCAGATTACCCCCTGTCAATTTGGGGGTAATCCAGATTGTTCCCAGTGCGGTTGCATAGCTTCGGCGGGCCTGAAGGGAGTGGGGGATTATCGCCTGATGGGTTTTTTACCTTTAAGATTTATTTTTAATATCTCCGATTGGATAGGTAAAACCACCCTCAAATTCTCGGGAAAATCAAAATCTAACCCTTTGGATCCTTCGGCAACCGAAGAGGAGAATAGCCGGAAGAAACGAAACCACACTTTTGGTTCTTCCACAGAAGCGTAGGATACCAGCAGGATATGCTTATTTTACCTGGCTATCCGGACCAAACACCCACTTAACCACCGCCGTGAGAATCGGACCCGCTTTGTCGATTACCCGGGCAGCATAGATCCATCCCCCTCCGCTGTGTCCTTGAACCATAATAGCATTCCCCTCATATTGGGTTAAATCAAGCTCTCCACTCTCAGGAGATCTGGCTTCCTGCATTTGTATGTTGGTTAATCTTATAGAACTTCCCAGGGGAAACTTCGATCCGAGAGGGTGAAACTGCCGATTTTGGACGATCCCTAAAAACAAATCTTGATGATTCATACGGTTTCCTTTCTAAATCTGAAGGCAGGGTTTTATATCCATTCCTGAAGGCTTTAGTTTCTACCTCTACGATCTCTCTGGCCTTTTCAAATTGGTGGAACCGGTATATAGGGCTCCTTAGAGACGTTTAGAAAATAACGTACAGGGTCCGTTTTTTCGATTATGGGAGGCTTCAGGAATCCACTGAAAGAGAGTTAAATTCGAGATAATCCCTTTTTTGCGTAAGGTTTTTTCTCTTAGCTTATAAAATACTATCGATAGGAATAAAAGATTGCACGGATTTTGAGAAAATTTCATTCAATTTTTCACTATTAAGTTCAAAATCGATCTGCTACCGTTTCCTGGCAGGATAATCTCCCAGGGGATCATGGAAGTAAGTTATGAGAAATGGGAACACCTTTAGAGCTACTCAACTTTTAAGGGTAGGTTTTTTGGACCTGACTCCCCTCTGGAAAGGGGCTACGCCAGGAAGCCCGAAGGGAGGAGAAAGGATTTGATTAAAAT
>JAUQPW010000030.1 GCA_030550175.1 bacterium | reverse complement strand
CTTACCCAGGAAGATATTAAATCTCCCACAGAGATACCGGTATTGCCTGAAAAAATAAATGGACACTTTTACGGAAAGGATATTCTTTCCGTTGAACAATTCTCCCGAAGCGATTTAGAAATTTTATTTGCCCGGGCGCAAGAAATGAGAGCGCTTAAAGAACAGCAAGGGTCTATCGATCTTTTACATGGAAAAGTCCTTGTTAACCTTTTTTATGAAGCAAGTACTCGAACAGATGCGGCTTTCAGCATAGCCATGAAGCGACTGGGAGGAGAAGTTCATAATATCGTTGGGGTTCAGTTCTCCTCGGTATCCAAAGGCGAGACCCTGGCGGATACGGTTCGGGTTTTAGCAACCTATGCCGATGTGATCGTCTTGCGTCATCACGAAATGGGTTCTGCGCTCAAAGCAGCTACTTATATTCGGAAGTTAAAACTCCGGACCCGTCAGCCCCCGGTTCCCCTTATCAATGGGGGAGATGGGGTTGGCGAGCATCCCACCCAGGCGTTTTTAGATGCCTATACCATTGAGCAAAAGTTTGGAACTCTCGAAGGCCTCACTGTGGCTATGGTTGGTGACCTGAAACATGGTCGCACGGTTCATTCCCTGGCAAAACTTTTATCCCTTTTCAAGAATGTCCGTCTTATTTTCGTCTCTCCGGATAGCCTGCGCATGCCAAGAGAGTTGTTACTGGAATTACAAAAAAAGGGTGTTTCGGTTTCTGAAGTAGATTCGCTCTCAAAGGTCGCCTTTGAAGCCGATGTCTTTTACATCACGCGCGTTCAACAGGAACGATTCAGTGATCCAGACCTGTACTACCAGGTACAAGGTTCTTACAAGGTAGATACAACCTTTTTGGAGAAAATAAAAGAAGACGCCATTATTATGCATCCCCTTCCCCGAGTTGGTGAAATCACGGAGGAGGTCGATGAGAGTCCCCATGCGGTGTATTTTGAACAGGCTGAAAATGGAATGTATATCCGAATGGCTTTGTTGACCAGTGTATTACTTAAATGTTATTAGCAGTAGGAGTAGATTTATGACAAAACTAAAAAACGAAACCCGGCTTGAGAATCGTCCCTTTTTAAAGTCTCCCACGGGAATTAAAGGTCTGGATGAAATTACTGCTCCCGGTCCACTTTGTGTCCTGGTTATGGGTGATAAGGTAGATATGGTACCAACCCTGGTTGGAGAACCGATTTTCTAAATCCAAAAGCAAATCCCAGGTCAAAAGCCTGTTTCGGGCAATTTTCTTAACTCAAAAGAGAAAAATCCCTTGACCTTTAAAGGAAAATTTTTTAAGCTTTTTTACGTTATTTACGGAGGTTTTTTACCTTGCTTGTTGATTCCCATGCACATTTAGATGCCCCTCAATTCGATGAAGATCGAGATGAGGTTATCCAACGAGCCGGGCAGGCTCGAGTTGAGTGGATTCTCACCGTTGGGGCCAATCTGGTTGAAAGTCGGAGGGCTGTTGAGATTGCCCTCCAATATCCGCAGATTTTAGCAGCCGTAGGGGTCCATCCCCATGAGGCTAAAGAGGTAACGGAAGAGGTCTATACCGATTTAAAAAACCTTTCCCAATCCAGGAAAGTTGTCGCCATCGGTGAAATCGGATTAGATTTTTATCGGCAGCTATCCCCCCCGGAAATTCAAAGGGAGGTGTTTCGCCGACAAATTCAACTGGCCCGGGAACTTCATCTACCGATAATCGTTCATGATCGAGAAGCTCATGGAGAAACCATCGATATACTTCGATCTGAAAAAGCTTCAGAGGTGCGAGGAATCTTTCACTGCTTTTCTGGAGATTATCAACTGGCCAGAGAGGCCATGGATATGGGATTTTATATCTCCATTTCGGGTATCGTGACCTTTCAGAATGCAACCTGGTTACGAGATGTTGTTAAGGAAATTCCTCTGGATAACCTCCTGGTTGAGACGGATTGTCCCTATTTGGCACCTGTTCCTAAGCGGGGAAAACGAAATGAACCCGCCTACGTTACCTATACGGCGGCTAAAATAGCAGAAATCAAGAATATCGAGGTCGAAAAGGTCGAAGAGGCCACATCTGAAAATTTTTTAAAATTCTTTAACCTGAAAATATGAAAAAAACGGGAAAAAGTGCCGGTATCCTTATCATAGGAAATGAAATCCTCTCAGGTAAAACGGTAGATTCCAATTCTCCTTATCTGTGTCGTGAACTTCGGAAGCTGGGAGTCGAAGTAAAAAAGATTTCGGTTATTCCCGATGATCTGGAGGCTATCGCTAAAGAGGTTTCCATTTTCTCTCAATCTTACGACCTGGTTTTTACGTCTGGAGGGGTAGGTCCGACCCACGATGATGTCACCATGCAAGGAATTGCTCGAGGGTTAGGAAGAAAAGTGATATTGCATCCAGAATTGGAAAAGCTGGTGAAAGACTTCTATGGGACCGACATGAACCCGGCTAAACTGAGGATGGCAGAGGTACCCGAAGGTACCCAACTTATTAAAGATGAAGGGCTCATTTTTCCGGTTGTAACCGTAGAGAATATTTATATTTTCCCGGGAATCCCGGAAATTCTTAGAAAAAAGTTTGAAGCCATTAAGAAGCAGTTTCTGGATGAACCTTTTTTCATGAAACAGGTTTTTGTGAATCAATGGGAAGTCGATATCGCCCACCATCTGAATCGTTTACTGGAAGCTTTTCCACACCTCTTATTGGGTTCTTATCCTGAGTTAAACAATGCGGAATATAAGGTCAAGTTAACTTTAGAATCTAAAGATAAGAATTATTTAGAACAGGCCTTTCATCAGCTCGTCACACTTCTACCGGCAGATACTATTGTGCGAGTTGAAGGATTTCCCTGATTCTGAAATATGCCTAACCCAACCCCTATTCAAGATAAAATAAACGCCCTCAAGCGTATGCTTGATACCCAGCCAGAACAACTGGCTCAAATTCGGGATTTGTGTGCACAGCTTATGGCAGAAATTGATAAGCATCTTCAGACTGAAAAGCGTCAATATGCCCGATTGGATTTAATTTTATCGGTAAAATACTCCTTTTACGGGGAAAATGAAACCCGGGCCGAACAACTGGGAGTTATTCGGGATATCAGCCTGGGAGGCGCAAGTATTGAAATGAAAGAAAAGCCATCTCCAGAAACTCCCCTCATCCTTAACCTCCTTCGGAATAATGGAAATCCCATTCAAATCAAAGGACGGGTGGTACGGGTGAGAGATTTTAAAGAAGATACCTGGCTGGTCAGTGTGGAATTTACCGAGATCGAAGAAAAAGATCTGAGAGCGATTTTCCGATTCCTGGCAGAGAATTACGGCTAAACGGCTTGTAATTAAATTTTTAGAATCCCAGGGTCGGAACGGCCACTTCTCCTTCTGGAATGATTCCAAGTTTTTTAAAATTTTCAACCAGTTCTCCTGTATTCTTGAAGATCTGAGTACACAGACGAGAGAAAAAAGGGGAGGGATTATAGGGAAATACGGCGTAGACGTCTTTGTTGTAGCGATGGGCAAAATTCATTTCGCTCAATACTCCCGGGGATAAATATTCGGTGGGATAAAGAACAATAATCATATCACTTTGATAAATAAACTGATAATCTCGATCGATGGTTCGAGTTTCAATTTTTTCTGCCTCGGTTTTGTCGATATACTCGATTTTCTGTCCTTCTTCATCACTTTGCTTCAAAAGAAGATCGGTATCTTTAATATCCAAAGGATCAAAAAGAACCAGATATTTGCGGAGATAGTTACCAAATTCCCGAATTTTGTCAATCTTCTCCGGGAACTCCCGTTCAATATGCGTAATGGGATAGCTTAAATAAACTTTCTTTTTATTTGAAAAAATCAGGTCATAGAAATTATCCAGAGGATGCTGTCGGGATACTAAATAGTACGGTTTATTATACCGCTCCGCTAAGATCTGGGTAATGAATTTTTCCTCGTCCAGCCAGACATTAATCTCGTTGAGATTAAGTTTATCCCTCCACTGGGGATTTTCTTGCATCCGGCGCTTAATATCGTCCAGATTATCTACGATATTGATATAGATATCCGGTCTGAGCCGATCCAGATTATTAAAGTCAAATCCCGGAAGAAGCAACCCCCGCCATCGAAAACAGGCATGGATGGTGATAAAAGAAGGTCCTGGGCTTTTTTCCAGTTCTCGGGTAATTCGTTCGAGGGCCAGAGCGCGCATGAGTTTTAAGACTTTCTCATCGACATCCAGAATCTTTTCTGTAGTCAAGGGAAGCCCTTGCTCTTTGGCAATATTCAGGATGTGGCTTCCCATATCGAAGAAGTTGATAGGCTGTCCTCGCCGGGTGCAGTACTCTTGAAATTCACGCATAAAAATGCCTTTTTCACTACAACTTATTCCGGTACAGAGAACTTTCACATTAAAACCCTGGAGCCACAGGCAAAAGTAAAAAGCAAACGAAGAAAATCAGGCCGATTTTCTCTCGGACTCTTCCTCTTTAGTCCGCTTCATTTTTACCTTTAGCCTTTGGCCTTTACTTAGAAAGATACCCCTTTTTTAACTCGTTCAGTAATTGTTCCCGTTGGTCATAGAGTCGTTTTAATTTACGAGGAGGATGTTTCGCCAACGCATAGGCTGTGATAATGGGAAGGGCCACCGTGGAATCCAGATAGCAGACCACCGCATCGGGTAGTTGATCCGGGTTCACCTTCCCCCAGCTCACGGCTTCGGATGGAGTTGCGCCGGAAAGTCCGCCGGTATCCGGTCGGGCATCGGTAATCTGAATAAAGTAATCGTGTCCTTTTTCCTGGATACCTAAAACTTCCTGGAGTTGAGGCTCGGTTTGAAGCAGAAAGTTTTTAGGTGATCCTCCCCCTAGAATAAACACAGCACTTTTACCCCCTGAGCGCTTAGCGCCTAAGACGATGGCAGCCGTTTCGTTCACATCTCTGGAAACATCTATTTTTAGGCTATTTCCTTCCAGAGCTTTGGCCGCAATGTTCATCCCAATGGAACTATCCCCAGGTGAAGGGGTGTAAATGGGAACTCCGTATTGATAAGCTGCCGAAAGAAGGGATCTGGTCCCAAGACCTAAAGCCTTCTCCCGCTCATAAACATATCGACCGGCCAGATAGTGGAACTCTGCTGTACTCATCTCGCGTTGAAATTCCGGAGCTG
Source organism: bacterium (assembly GCA_030550175.1). Classification (GTDB taxonomy): domain Bacteria; phylum Moduliflexota; class Moduliflexia; order Moduliflexales; family JAUQPW01; genus JAUQPW01. Next base: position 46,495 of record JAUQPW010000030.1, on the reverse strand, counting down.
TTATTATCTGTTGGAAGAATGCATCGGTTGAAAGCAGCACCTCGTAATCAAAAAAAATATCATAAATGCGGATAATCCCTTCCTGACGAAGGACTATGTCGTTAACCTGGTGGGTCCCTTGATACAAATCCAGACCGATTCCAAAGTGTATATCGTGATAAAGATTGGCTCCAGTACTCACAATCCAGTCGATGAACCCATAGGCTATGAGGGGGATAAGCGATGAAATACCCAAACCGGCCGGCGTTAAAGCACCTGTCAAACTCATCCCTACCGTGACATCGTCTTCTAATATTTTCCTGGTAAACAGTTGACAGATCTCACGCAGCCGGGCCGCGTTATAGGCCATAAAGGTCCTATCCACGAGATCAACAATGGATATGGATGGATGAATGGATTGCGGATCGATTTTATTTCCTCGTAGAAATTTGCTTTTCGATTTCATCAAAAATAAAATATAAAAGATAGAACATGGCCGAAACCATAATTTATCTTTTACATTTTATGATTTAGGTTTTACGTTATGTAACATAGTACAAATTTAAAAAGCAAGGCGTCAATAGAAAATCCCTTTTTATGATGATAGATTGACCTCTAATCAGATTTTCTGGCTTAAATTCCTTTATAACTTCGTTAAAGGGAGGAATTATCATGAAGGTGGCTTTAAGTGCACTAGATCTTATCGGCCGTACTCCTCTTGTGGCTTTAGATAGACTTACGCAAGGCTTGAATGGGCGCGTGTTAGCCAAGGTCGAGTATTATAATCCCGGAGGAAGTATAAAAGATCGGATTGCCCTTCGGATGATTGAAGATGCCGAAAAGAAAGGATTATTAAAGAAGGGGGGTACAGTAGTGGAATTGACCAGTGGAAATACCGGAATCGGTCTGGCCATCGTTTGTGCCGTAAAAGGGTACCGGATGATCGCAGTTATGTCCGAGGGGAACAGTATTGAACGTCGACGCATGTTGGAAGCCTTTGGAGCGGAAGTGGTTTTGGTTCCCCAGGTCGGGGGCCATCGACCCGGTCAGGTTTCTAAAGAAGACCTGGAAGCCGTAGATAGGAAAACAGCCGAGTTGGTTAAAGAACTTAATGCCTTTCGTCCCGATCAATTTAACAATCCGAGCAATGTAGAAGCCCACGAGTTTACCACCGGGGAAGAAATTTGGGAACAAACGGAAGGAAAGGTAGATATCTTCGTAGCCATTGTAGGGACAGGCGGGACCTTTGTAGGAGTCTCTCGCGCTTTAAAGAAACATAATCCAAAGATTAAAGCCTATGCCGTAGAACCGGCCAATGCTCCTTTCATAGCTGGAAAGGAAATCAAAACTACCAAACATAAACTTCAAGGTGCCGGCTATGCCTTGATTCCCCCCCTATGGCAACCCGAGCTTTGCGATGGATTCCTTACAGCAACCGATGAAGAAGCTATTACAACTGCCAGATTGCTGGGTACTCGAGAAGGAATCTGTGCAGGATTTTCTTCCGGAGCCAACGTAGCCTGTGCCCTTAAATTGGCCAGGGAAGTTGAAAAAGGAACTACCATTGTAACAATTTTATGTGATACCGGATTAAAGTATTTAAGTACGGATTTATACCCTGAATGAGCTTGTCGAAGAGAATGAAGGGGTCTTCCATGAAAATTACCGATACCATAAAAAAATCCTTCTTCCTTATAACCCTTTTAACCTTGGTCTTCTCGACCCCGTTCTTTATCGGCCCGAAAAACGATCCATATGGGCTCCTTGTTTATTCGCACCCGAAGACCCATGGAAACTTTGGGTAAGTATATTCAGGATCTGGCTCAATTGAAAAGCCATTATATTTATCAAGATGCTAAGGCTCAATTAATTCCCTTAACTGAAGAACTGAAGACGTTAGGGGATATTCAGGGTTGGTTGACTTTCGGGGAGGAGACGGTGGAGGAGGAATTGGAGCTGATGGAGTGAACAGGACGTTATTAAGAATCATATACCTGGTCTTGATTTTAATTATTTTGGTTGTTTCCTATTATTCGACGAAGCCGATGGGTCGGCGACCATCGGCCCGTGGATCTTCAAAGGATCAGGTAGCCGCCAAAATACCCAGGAGTTTAGAAGGTCAGGTAGTTGAAGTCAAAGACGGTGATACCATTAAAGTAGTGGGAGAAGATGGACAGACGATAACGTGTAGATTATATGGAATCGATGCACCGGAAGTTCCCCACAGGCGTGAAAATGGACAGCCCTATGGAGAGGAGGCCTTAGAGGAGTTATCCCGTCTAATTTACGGAGAGGTAGTCCAGATAGAGACCACCGGGGAGAGAACCTACAACCGGGAGGTTTGTCATGTTTTTTTGAAAAATGGGACAAAGCAAGACGTGAGCCTTGAAATGGTCAAACGAGGTTATGCGTGGGCCTATCGGCAGTATTTGGGAAGAGCCTATGCTTCTGAATACCTTGAAGCAGAAGAACAGGCAAGGGAGGCGGGAAGGGGACTGTGGAAGCAGAAAAATCCGCAACCCCCATGGGAGTTCAGGAAGCTCAATTCGAGAAGGGTATAAATCAACGCCACCTAGGTTTCAAGACCGACATGCAGTCAAAGAAGTCTATAGGGAAGGCGTTAAAATCTAAGACTAAGGTCGTGGCAAGCTATAGGAGATTCTTACGGTTAATAAACGGAAAGTAGGAAGCCAAGGGAGAAGGTAACCTAAACTGTTAAGTTGGTTTAATCCATGGAGTAGGGCCTTGCAGTGCAGAAAAAGAGCGGGGGTGAGGGTAAAGGGTTGTAGTTTTATAACTATTTACCTCTGACTACCCACTATTTACTGCTCGGTGTTTTTAAATGGGTTTTCTAAATACTTTTAAAGAGACCGCCGGATTTTTGGCGGGGCATGGAAGGGAATTTGCAAAAATAGCAAAGTTAAATGTAGATCTCTCGGGTCTCGAAAGAAGGCTTGAAAAAGCCTATGCTGCCATCGGAGAACGGATCTATAACACGGACTTACGTCATCGAATTCAAGACCCGGAGTTGGAGAGGCTTTATCTGGAAATCGGTGAGATCCTGCGTCTTATTCAGCAGAAGGAAGAAGAGAAGGAAAAAATTAAAGACTCTATCAAAAAAGGAGGTACTGCGTGAGTGTAAAAGAAATCAAGCTACCGTACAGGCCTATTACCCTGATTATTCTGGATGGATGGGGAATTAATCCGAGGACGGAGGGAAATGCCATTGCCCAAGCTCGAAAACCTAACTGGGATGAGTTAACAGCCCGCTATCCTCATACTTCTTTATGTGCTTCAGGGGAGTGCGTGGGGTTACCTTCAGGCCAGATGGGTAATTCAGAGGTCGGGCATACAAACATAGGGGCCGGTCGGATCGTTGATCAGGATTTGGTTCGAATCAGTAAGGCCATTAAAAGTGGTGAATTCTTTCAAAATCCGGTTCTACTTCAAGCCATGTCTAAAGCGAAGTCGGCTCAGCTTCACCTGATGGGATTAGTTTCCGATGGGGGGGTTCACAGTTCCATCGAGCACCTCTTTGCCTTGCTTGAGTTGGCCAGGAGGGAAAAGGTCGAACAGGTCTATATCCATGCCTTTTTAGACGGTCGAGATACTCCGCCAACGAGTGGACTGGGATATATTCGGCAACTGGAGGAGTTTATAGCACGATTGGGTACAGGCCGAATAGCAACGGTCATGGGACGTTATTATGCCATGGATCGAGACAAGCGCTGGGACCGGACTCAAAAAGCATATCTGGCCATGGTTACCGGTGAAGGGGGAACTCCCGATGTTCCACGTTACTTTTCTACGGCTTCAGAAGCCGTGGAGTATGGCTACAAGCATGGTGAGACCGATGAGTTTCTCATTCCTTCTGTTATCGGCTCCATGGGGAAGGGGGGTAAATCGATTGCTCCGACGACCTTGATTCGAGACCGGGATGTAATTGTTTTCTTCAACTTCCGTGCAGACCGTGCCCGTCAGCTCACCCGTGCATTTATCCAAAAGGACTTTTCAGAATTTGAACGTAAAGTCCATCCCCGGTTGAGTATGTTTGTTTCTATGACCCTTTATGATGAGACCTTTGATATTCCCGTAGCTTTCAAGCCGGTTGAGCTGCACAAAATCATGGGAGAACTGGTAAGTCAGGCTGGTCTTGTCCAACTCCGTATCGCAGAGACCGAAAAATACGCCCATGTAACCTATTTTTTTAACGGAGGAGAAGAAAAACTTTTTCCCAACGAAGACCGATGTTTGATCCCTTCCCAAAAGGTAGCCACCTACGACTTAAAACCGGAGATGAGTGCCTACGAAATAACCCAGGAGGTCGTCCGGAGAATTAACTCCGGTCGTTACGACTTTATTGTACTCAACTATGCAAACCCGGATATGGTAGGGCATACGGGAATTATGGAAGCCGCCGTTCGGGCCATTGAAGTGACCGATGATTGTATCGGAAGAACGACCCGGGCCACCCTCCAACAGGGGGGAATTACCTTAATTACTGCCGATCACGGTAATGCAGAACAGATGCTGGATTATGAAACCGGCCAGCCGCATACAGCCCATACCACCAATCCGGTTCCGTTTATTTTAGTCGGGGAGAAATATCGAGGGGTTTCCTTGGCAGAGGAGGGAATCCTGGCAGACGTAGCACCTACCATTTTAGAGATCATGAACTTCCCTCAACCACCGGAGATGACGGGGAAATCACTGATCAGAAAATAAGAAGTAGCCTGTGGATCCTGTCAGGATTCGGCAGATGCTGAGGGTTATCGGGGCACGTAGCCACATGCCCCGAGCTAAATAAAGTTTATCCCTTAGGTACCAGGGCCAGAACCCTTACTGGACTTCCCGATCCCCCTTCCAGTTTCATAGGCATGGCGATGAGCAGGGCTCCCTTAGCGGGTAGCTTGTCTACATTGGCCAAGCTTGTTAACATATACTTTCCGGCTCCCAGCATCACATAGTGGGCCGGAAAAGGCGGATTAAAAGAGGCGGCATTACCTGCATCCAGTCCTACGGCCTCCGTTCCGATCCCGTTTACATTCCGCTCCTTCACAAGGAATTCAGATACTTCCATGGAGAAACCGGGCCATTTAGGTTTTCCATCCGGATCCAGACCCAGGAATTTTTTAGCATCGGATTGCAGATCCCCCCAGCCTGTTTTCATGATAACCACCGCGTTTTCCGGAACTTTACCGTTTTTCTTCTCCCAGTCCAGAACATCCTGCTTCGTTAGCAGATAATTCGGATTTGCTTTGGCCTTTTCGACCACGTCAATAACGACCGCTTGAGAAATCAACTGATCTACCGGAACTTTATCTACACAGGCTTTATCTTTACCCGTGATCCAGTGGCAGGGTGCATCGAAATGGGTTCCGGCATGCTCTCCCACTTCGATCCAGTTCCAATACCAGGCCGGACCCCTCTCATCAAACTTAGAAATCAAATGGCTTGTGTAACCAGGACTATTGGCCAGGGGAGGAGGAAGTTGAATAATCGGTATCTTTTCATTGAGAGCATGGGACATATCCAAAACCAGGATATCTTTCTTGACGATGGCCTGGGCAAGCTGATTAAGGTCTACTCCCGGGTTGGAACCGGCCCAGGTTGCCAGGGCTAAAATTAAGGCAACGGCAGAAATAATATACGGCAGTTTGTTAGTCATCTTATCAACCCTCCTGTATGGGAATGCGGGAGTATGAAAGAGTATGGAAGTGTGGGAGTATGGAAGTATGGGAGTGGGGGAAGTGTGGGAGTATGGAGGCAAGGAAGTATGGGGGTAAATTCTCCCATACTTCCCCACTTCCATACTCCCATACTTCCATACTTCCATACCTCCCACACGTCCCCACTCCCACACTTCCCCCACTCCTACACTTCCCCATCCCCATACTCTTTAGTAGTAACGCCCTCACACAGCGACCTTCTCAGGTCGCCACCGACCCAAACGTTTTTCTAACATCCGGAGACTTTCGTTTATTACAATGGCCAATATGCAGATAAGACCTACCAGGCTATACAAACTCGCCGTTTCAAAACTGCTGGTAAGGACAATGATCAAAGTCCCGAGACCTTTTTGAGAAACCACCAATTCCGCCAGGAATACCCCTAAAAGGGTAAAGTTCATCCCCAGCCGGAGCCCGGTTATCAGGGTTGGAAGCATCCATGGGACTATGACCTTACTGAAAAGTTGAAGCCGACTGGCACCCATGGATCGACTGGCCAGGAGAAGCGATGGATCAACCCCTCGAACACCGGCCATGGTATTCAGTATAATGGGAAAAAATCCGTGGGTAAACCCAAAAGCAATTTTAGAGGCTACCCCGATGCCAAACCAGAGGACAAAAAGATAGTAAATAGTTACCTGGGGAATGGCGAAGAGGATCAGAATAATCGGACTAAAAAACTCATAGATCTTACTTTTAAGCCCGATTAAAAGGCCCATAGGTATTGCTATGCCGGCTGCCAGGGCAAAGGCTACCATAATTTCATAAGCCGTAATGGCAAAAGCCGCATGAATATCCGATCTGGCGAGCAGAACCCGGGTCTTCTGCAAAATCTCACTGGGGGGTACCAGAAATAACCGATCTATATATCCCACCCTGCAGATCAGCTCCCAGGCCAGTAAACCGGTACCTATTGCCAGCATGCGCAGGATAAAAATCCATTTTTTCGACAAGGGTCTTTCAGGTCACGAAGGAGCCGAAGAACCAATAGCTTATATGAATTAAACCAGTAGCACAACACCTTTCATGTTCTTCGTGCTCTTCGGAATGGAACGTTCTTTTTCCGAATTCTAATTCCGGGTTTTTGAATTCTTAAGGAATATTGAATTTTCGCTCCACCAGGGATAACAGCTTATTAATACCCGCGGCCAGGGTCAAAACCATCCAGATATAACTGAACAATAGAGGGGTATCCAGCATGTCCGAGGCTTGTGCAATTTTGTAACCGATCCCGGCCTTGGCACTGATAAATTCTCCGCCGATGACTGCCAGCAAGACAAAAACCATTCCGATCCGAAATCCTGAGATCATGGTCGGAAGAGCAGCAGGAAAAATAACTTTAAAAAAGAGCTGGTAAGGTCTGGCTCCCAGGGATTTGGCGGCCTTAATAAGTTCTGGGTTAACCGTGCGGACCCCCCAGGTTGTATTGATAACCACAGGGAAAAAACCGGATAAAGCTGCGAAGGCTATTTTAGAACCGGAGCCGATTCCAAAAAATAAAACACTAAAGGGATACAGAATCACAATGGGAACGGCCGAGATGGCTACCAAAAGGGGTTCAAAGATGTCACCCAAATAAGGGATTCCACCTAACAAGAACCCCAGGAAAGTTCCTGTTAGAACTGCAATCAAGTAAGCCAGAAGGATTTCTTGCAAGGTAACGGCCAGGTGGATATAAATATCTCCCTCCCCGAGCAATCCCACAAAGGTTTTCAAAACCTCGACAGGTGGAGGAAGCAGGGCCGGTAGAACCCACTCATAGGCCGTGGCTATTTCCCAAAAAGCCAGCAAAAGCCCTAATAAACCGACGAGTATAATCCTTACTTTCTGACTGGAAATAATCCCAGGTCACCGTCGTTGCGAGCCTCCAGAGGACGAAATAACTTGTTTGAATCTTTTGGTCTCCAACAGCTTGCTTCCTCCCAGAGTTAACCCTGAGCTCTGCTCAAGGGTTCTCACAAGGACAGCTTGAATTAGGCTTTGTTTTCGCATTTCAAGGGTTCATAGGGAAGTTCGTAACCTGCAGTCCGAAAGAGCTGCCTGAATCAGGCCTTATTCTCCTGGAGTACCGCCTTCTTGGATTCGTCATAGAGATTTCTTAGCAATTGAATCCGAAGATCTTCAAAGGCATCGGTGGTCATAATCTCTGGACGTCTTGGGTGCGGGAAATCGACCTTTAAAACTTCTTTGATCCGTCCCGGGCGGGCCGTCATCACCACAATTCGATCGGAAAGATATACGGCTTCCGAGAGACTGTGGGTAACAAAAATAATGGTTTTTCGGGTTTCTTCCCAGATTCTCATGAGTTCTTCTCCCAAAACCAGGCGGGTCTGTTCGTCCAGAGCCCCAAAGGGTTCATCCATCAAAAGTATCTCAGGATCGACGGTTAAGGCGCGGGCGATGGCAACCCTTTGTTTCATTCCCCCGGACAACTCATGGGGATATCGGGTTTCAAATCCCTGGAGCCCGACCAATTTAATTTTCTCCAAGGCCCTCTCTCGCCGTTCCTGTTTAGAAATTCCCTTAAATTCAAGTCCAACTTCTACATTCCCTAACACGGTTCGCCAGGGAAAGAGGGTATATTCTTGAAAAACCATGGCGACTTTGTCCGGTCGAGGGGTTTCGATTCTTTCTCCCTCGATATAAACTTCCCCCTGGCTAGGTCTCTGAAGTCCAGCCAAAATATGGAGGAGGGTGGACTTCCCACAACCGCTGGGTCCTATGATGGTCAAAAATTCTCCTTCCTTGACCGTCAAGTTGAAATCTTTTAACGCGGAAACCGGGGCCAGGGTACGCGAGAGATAGGTTACCGAAATGTTTTGTAAATCGATGAAAGCTTCCTGGCTCATGTTCTTAATCTATTTTTACCGGTATAAACTGGTTTGAATAAAGTGTATGAGGTTCTGGAACCGTTTTGGAAAAACCCAGGTCTGGAAGAGAGGCTGCCACCGCTTCCCAGCCTTTCAGATTCCAGGTTCCGTCGGGAGATAGTAAAGGTGCCTGAAGTTCATAGGATCTGATTGCTACGGTTTCCGGAAGCTCTAGTTTTTGCATCATCATTTTTATGGTATAGTCTTTATTTTCTTTAATGTACTGAACGGCCCGGTACCACCCTCTCAGAAAACGCTGAACCAGTTGAGGATCGTTCTGAATCGTCTCATTTTGGGCGAAGAGTACCTCGAAATTGAAGTCGGGAATGACCGTATCAAAGGTCAATAAGATTTTGGCCTTTCCTTCTTCCACCAATTGAAAACCCCCATCTGCACTCCATACAAAACCCTGGCTTTGGCCGGTGGTAAGGGCGGCTACCTGCTCTTTAAATCCTCCCAACGCCAGAATGTTTATTCCCGTTTTAGGATCCCAACCCTGCTGCCTGGCTAATGTCCTCACTAAATAATCCGTTAAGGCTCCATGGCGGGTTACTCCAATAGACTTTCCCCGTAAATCCTGAACAGATTGAATACCGGATTGGGGATCCACCAGTACCATCATGGTTGTTAAGGGGGATATAATGGAGGATACTGCCGTAATGGGGATTTTCCTGGAGATGGCATTACCGGCGTCGACTCCGGTTATGGCTCCAAAATCGACGCTCTTAGAGGCCATGGCCACGACAACTTCGCTTCCCCCACGAAACGATACCACTTCTACATCTAATCCTTCTGCCTTCCAGAAGCCTTGATCCAAAGCAACTTCGGCAGGAATGCGAAAACCAAAATCCTTAGCTACTCCAAGTCCTAACGTGATCTTTTTGAGCTCCTGAGCAAAAAGATTTGAAGGGATCATAGCGCCCAGAATCCAGACGGAAATAGCCACTCCCCAGCAAAATTCAAAGAGTTTTTGAGCCACTTTCATGTTTTCAAAGGCCTTCAGAAAAGCTCATAGGTTTTACCCTTGACCCCACAACTATAAGTAGGTTCCCTGATCTAAATTCGTAATTCCATCTTCCTCAAGATTAAATCCTTTTCGATACGGAAAGTAAACGATGGATTTGACATTTCCCCATGGAATTAAAACTTCCGCAATATGGGTTTCTTTCTGACGTTCCGAAACGGGAATGAGAGAGCCATCTTCCCTCCGCACGTTTACCACCTCAAACTTGGGATTCTCTATCCATAGGCCAATTTGATCATAACCGACCAATTTGGCATAGAAATTACGATCCGTAATTCCGGCTTTTTCTAACCCTTCATGGGAAAATAAAACAATGAGCACCTTTCTGTTAATAACCTTTTCGATGTCCATTCTCATTCTCAATTCGAATAGCTCTTTCTTCCTATGAGTTATTAGGAATTGATTTATCGAACATAACTCAGTGGGTTTTATTCTGTCAATACAAAAACTGAAAATTAAAATTTAATCGACATTTCGAGATGATAGAATAGGTTAATCGTTTAAGGTTTGACAACAAATTATTACACCATGAATCTTCTCCAGGAGGAAATACTTTCTTTGCCCCACGGACGACCCGGCCTGACAGGCCGATCTATCCCCTTGTTTTCCCATTGGAAAGGTTAAAATTTTAAGATTTTTTAAACAAGAGCATTGACAAAAACCCTTTTAAGCGTAAGATATTAATATTCGTTTATCTTAAGTGTTGTTAGTTTGTGATGGTAAGTTTTTATTTTTAGAAAAATAAGTGTAAAAGAGTTTTTTCCTAAAGATGAAGGCTGCTATGAAAGCAAACTAACTGAAAAAGGAGGATAGATTCTTTGAGGCAAACGGGTAAAGTTAAATGGTTCAATGAAAAGAAAGGCTTTGGGTTCATTGAACAGGAAAATGGACAGGATGTATTTGTTCATTTTTCGGCTATCCTGGGTGATGGATTCAGGACTTTAGCTGAAGGGCAGAAAGTCGAATTTGAACTTCAGAATGGTCCGAAAGGGATCCAAGCAGCCAAGGTTGTAAAGCTATAATAGACTTATTATAAGGCAGTGAAAACCCCCTTGGGTAATGCCAAGGGGGTTTTTATTTTTATGTCAATCCAGAATACGAGTTACAGGACCGGCCCAGGAGGGTCTGTCCTGGGTTCATCCAAGGGCTCAGCCCGAACAGGGTTGTGATTCTCTAGGGCCTTTCGATCTAAGGTATCAGGTTTGAAAGGGAACAGATATCTGGAGTTCTCGGGCGATGGTTAAAATTTGCTTCCAGGTCTCTTCTTCTACAAAAATCCCTTCTTTCTGTCGGCGTTGGGTTTCCTTGAACTCCGGTTCACCGGGGACCAGTACTTCTTCAAATCCCGGCATCGGGGGGCAGGTTTTTATATATCGAATCAAATCGGCCACCTGATCTTTAAAAATGGAAATGGGAACAAAGTTTTCCACATCGATTACCATAAGAAAAGTACCATTACCCAGACGACGGGCATCCTCTCGGGAGTATCCGGCTGTGGTCAAGATTCCTGAGAAGATTTCGATCATAAAAGCCAGACCGAACCCTTTGTAACCGACGGAACCTCCCAGGGGAAGTAAAGCCCCGGGAGGAGTTTTATATAGAACCTCCGGGTCCGTGGAGGGATTTCCTTCAGAGTCGATTAACCATCCCGGCGGAACCGGTTCTTTCCGGTTCACTTTAACCCGGATTTTTCCCTGAGAGACGGTGCTGGTTGCAATGTCCAGGACAAGGGGAATTTCGCCTTTAGAAGGAACCGCGATGGCTATGGGATTTGTAGCCAACCGCGGAGCTCGCCCTCCAAAAGGAGCTACATTTTGAGCCTTACCACAGGCATTAACCATACAAATACCTATCAGATCTTGCTGAGCAGCCATGAGACAGTAATCTCCGAGGCGTCCTATATGGTTAGAGTTAAAAACCCCTACGGCGCTGATTTTATGAGCCCGGGCTTTTTCAATGGCCAGCTCCATCGCCTTTCGGGCAATCACCATACCAAATCCCCAATTACCGTTTACCAGGGCCGTAGAAGGTGTCTCCCGAACTACCTCAAATTTGGCCCCGGGAATCAATTGTCCCTTCTGAATAGCCTGAACATATTGACTGATGCGAATAACCCCATGGGAATCATGCCCCGCCAAGTTAGCGGAAACAAGTGCCTCCATGACAAGGGTGGCTTCTTCCTCTGAAGCTCCACAGGCTTTAAAAATATCCCTTCCAAGCTGTTTGAGCTGTTCTGCAGTAAATATAGGCATGGCTTAACAAGACGCAGTGGAGGATGGACAGTCAGCCTAAGAGAAAGATCCACTTCAAGGGTATTGACTTAGACGAATCAACGATTCGCCCTGTAGATCCTATCAATTGCCGGAAATGATCGGTTAAGTCGGCAGTCTTGAGATTCGGTTATGGAAGGAAATATCCCTCCAAGGTAAAGGAACGATCTCTTGCTGCTCACTGCCCATCGCCTACTGCCCACTTTTATCTAGTAATTTTTCCAAAATCTTTTTATTTCCTTTTGGAAAGGCATACTGAGGTAGATCATCCGGAGAAACCCATTTCCAGTCTATACATCCCAGGGGTCTAGGGTCTCCCGAAAGGTAAGTACAATGAAAACTATGTAAAGTAATTCGAAAATGGGTGTAGGCATGCTTGACTACCATGAACGGTTTGTCGACCTTGACTTCGATCCCAAGTTCTTCTCGTACTTCCCTTACCACACACGCTTCCAAAGATTCCCCTTCCTCAAGCTTACCGCCCGGAAATTCCCAAAGTCCTCCTAAAAGCCCCTCCAGGGGACGTAAGGCGATAAGGACTTGATGATCCTTCCAGATAATTCCTACGCAAATATGATAATGGGGAAGGGTTTTTTTGGGAGTTTTTACCGGTAAGGCGGCGGGATCTCCTGATGCCCGAGCCTGACATAAAGACCTCAAAGGGCAGAGAAGGCAAAGGGGCCTTTGGGGCCTACAAACTAAAGCCCCCAGTTCCATGAGAGCTTGGTTAAAAATACTGGCCTTGCCGGGTGGTAGAAGTTCTCCTGCCAGTTGAAGTAACTCCTTTTTGACCCCTCCAGATCTGGGATCTTTGTCGATATGGAAGACCCGACAAAGGACGCGAATTACATTTCCATCTAAAACCGGATAATCTTGATTGTAAGCAATGCTCAGAATAGCCCGGACCGTATAAGGACCGATTCCCGGTAGTTGGGATAACTCTTTAAACGTATCTGGAATTTTTCCCCCATAATCTTCTACAATTCGCCGGGCTGCTGTGTGAAGATTTCGAGCCCGTGCATAGTACCCCATTCCTTCCCAAACCTTTAAAACCTCGGAAAGAGAAGCCCGGGCCAGGGCTTCCACCGTTGGGAAGGCTTCAATAAATCGGTAAAAGTAAGGAAGGACCTGATCCACCTGGGTTTGCTGTAGCATCACTTCAGATACCCAGATTTGATAAGGATCTTGAGTTCGCCGCCAGGGAAGATCCCGTTTCTGATCTTGAAACCAGGTCAAGAGATTTTGCTGAAAATTTTGCTTGAGTTCTGAGGAAATCGGCATAACCATCAGAATTCAGGAGTTAGAATTCAAGAGTCGGAAGCCAAAGGTCGTTCTGACTCCGACTCTAGCTTCCTGAATTCTGTAACCTTCGGGTTTTTTCATTTGACAAGTGTTAAAGAACATGATAAGAAAAGAACTAACGTTAGTAAATTATGGTGGGATGGTCTCTATCCGATCTTTTAAGGAAAAATAAACAAGAACTATGTTGAGCTCTAAATTATTTATTTCCATTATCTGTCCCCATTGTCAAACCAGGTATCGGGTTCCTTCTGAGAGAATTCCGTGGGATAAGACCCGCTCTTCAGATCGCCCACTCAAAACCCGGTGCTTAAAATGTCAATATATCTTCACTTTTTCAAAAAAACCAGAGACTCCGGGATTTCCTTCAAAAGAAAAGATTCCACCTCTTCCCAATTTAGCAGAACAGGACACAGAATTCAGGGAAGGTTTCGACTTAACCCAGAGCAGGCAAACCCAAGACCCGGCTTCATCTGCCCCATCAACCCGAAGAAATCTTAAAGATCAGGTTCAGACTGGATCCAGAAAATTTAAATTCTTTCTCGTCATCCTTATTGTCTTATTAACCGGACTTCTTTTCTATGGACTTTACGACCTCTCAAAATGGGTTTGGGTGGGTATACAAATGAAACGTCTGGATATTCCAAGGAGTGGAATGGGATTATCGAAAAAATTTCGTATTGAAGAAGGTTTAACGGCGCAAGGTTACTACGAGAAGGGGCGACAATATTTCTTGTTGGATAACGAAGACGGCTACGCCCGGGCAGAAACTTATTATATCAAAGGGATATCCTTAGACATCCATAATCCTGTATTTCTTGCTGCTTTGGCAGAAAATTATGTGGCCTGGGGACAAAACCGGGAAGATACAGAACTTTTAGAAAAGGGGTATCAGTTGGCAAAAAAATCCCTGGGTCTGGAGTCCAACCTGGTTGAAGGGTATCGGGTTATTGCAGACCTTCTGAAGTACCATCGCCAGTATGATGAATCCGAGAAAATGATAAAAAAAGCTTTGGAATTAAAACCTGAAGATGCAGACTCTCAATACGTTCTGGGAAGCCTGGCTCTGGCAAAGGGAGACAATTACGGAGTAGCTTATGAGCATCTTAAAAAAGCACTTGATTTAAATCCCGCTTTAGTCCGGGCATATGCCGATTTAACGACACTTTTAGCCGATCTTGAACTTTATGAAGAAACCCTGGCCTATGCCCGTAAAGGGCTTGAACTCAATCCAGAACATCTACGTTTAAAAATTAATCTGGGAACGGCCTACAAAGGAATCAAGGATTATGTCGGAGCCCTTCAGATTTACCAACAACTTGTGGAAGTAAGACCTCACCATTTCCAGATCCTCAATAGATTAGGAGAGCTCTTCAATACCCTGGGTAATTATGATAATGCCATGGGGTATCTGACTCAAGCCACGGAACTTAACCCTTATGAAGCCACGGGATATGCCAATTTAGGGGATAGCTATTTCGGAAAAGGGGATTACAAAATGGCGATCCAGATGTATCAGAAAGCCATTCAGTTGAGTCCTCAATCGGCTATTTACCACTATAAGCTGGGAGATGCTTACCTGAGGCAGCGTAAATTCGAATTGGTTAAGAGCAGTTATCAGAGGGGGCTGGAGCTGGATCGCAATAAATTTAGCTATTATGTGGCCATGGGTAAAATATACCGGGAGCAACAATTTCATCAGCTTGCCCTGGAGGCTTATCAGCGAGCCTTTATTTTACAATCCAGAAACAAGGAGGTTTTGGAAGAGTTGGTCAAGACTTATCAAGATCTGAACCGGATTGATGAGGCCAGGCCTTATCAACAACTCCTGGGACTTCCGGGTCTTGAAAAAATTTCTAGAGCGGTAAAGGAAGGCATTCGCTGCCTGGAAAAAAAGGCTTATTCACTGGCTATTCTCAAATTCCAGGAGGCTTTAGACTTGGATAAAAACTATGCCCAGGCTTATTTTTACCTGGGTAAAACCTACGAATTGTCCGGCAATCCAGAATCGGCGTTAAGCGCCTACGTTTCTTCACTCAAAGTTCCCGATACCCTGCCACTGGAAGCTAAGAGCTATCTGGTCAATTATGCAGAAACCCACGCCAGTAATCCTGGGGTTTCTGTTCTCATCGATCTTCTAAAAAGCGATTCGAATCCAGAAATACAGACTAAAATAACCGAATTGCTTCGGAAAGGAAAGATTCCCGGTTCGGCTGGCAATTAGATTTTTTGTTTCTTCTGTTCCTTCTCAAGTTTCCGCCAATCCATGATAAACCAGCTTTTTTCACGGAGCATAGCAGCCAGGGCATCGATTAATTCGGTGGTTATTTCCGAGTCTTCTTCTGTACCGTTCACCACCAATGTTTGTTGGACATCTTCGATTTTATAGGCGGTTAATCCATCCTGGCTGATCCAGAACACGGGCCACTTTCCTAAAACTTCTAAAAAATCCGCTCTGGTTATATGGGCTGTTTTGGCGGCTTCTTCTAAGGATAAGGTTCCTGCCTGAAATGCTTTAATCACTTCCTTCATATCCATATTGCCTGCTCCTGGACGGATCTGGTCCGACTAAAGGAACCTGTTAATAGGATAACTGAGTCCTACCCTGAACTCTTAAAGGAACTTATCATATCTATCTATGAGTCCTACCCAAGTATTCTGGTAAAGATGCAAATTATATTCCATGAAAGGGGATATGAACGATATTTTACGGAAACGGCCAATCCATGGGGTAAGAGCCGGCCTGATGCCTCTAAAATATAGAGCAAAGAGTTTACGTACCCTGAAATCTTTTTCATTCTGACCGGGAGCCTCTCTATGTTGTTTTCCGGAATTTCATAGTGTTTACTTGGACATAGAGGCCAAAGTAAGCCGTTTCACGATGAGAGAACGTAATTTCCCGGGATTCCTTTTCTAAAAACTCCTTGAACTATCTCATTTTTGGTTATATAATGCATGTAGCATTTAGCGATTCTTCCAAGGAAATTAAAAAATGGCCGAAGAAAAAATCGTATGTACCAATAAAACTGCCCGGCATGATTATTTCATAACGGGCACCTACGAAGCCGGAATTGTCCTCCAGGGAACTGAGGTTAAATCTCTTCGAGAAGGACGAGCTAACTTAAAGGATAGTTATGCCCAGATCAAAGATGGCGAGTTATTCCTGGTCAACTGTCATATCAGTCCTTATACCCACGGAAACCAATTTAATCATGATCCGACCCGCCCTCGTAAGTTATTGCTCCATAAAAAAGAAATCCGTCGGCTTATCGGTAAAATAGCCGAAAAGGGTTTTACTCTCATCCCCTTGAAGATATACTTTAAAAATGGAATCGCTAAAGTAGAGCTAGGCCTGGCTAAAGGTAAAAAGGCCTATGATAAGCGTGAGGATATGAAAGAGCGGGATGCGCGACGGGAAGTTGAAAGGGCCCTTAAAAAGAGTCTTCGATAGCTGAGAGGTAAAAAGCAGGAAGTAAGGAAGAAGGATTTCTTATTTCTTGCTTCTGGTTCATGGTATACACCCGGCTTAAATTAGGCATTGTATTGATTCTTCTGCTTGGGTTTGTTCCTTCCTCCCAGGCAAATACACTGGAACTTGTTTTTGAGGATGGGCGATCCCGGAATACCCTTTATACCTTATCTGAAGGTGGGGTTGAATATATTCCTCTAAACCAGGTGGTTCAGGCCTTTAATTTAAGCAGGAACTGGGATTCCCTCAACGGGATGATCCTTTTGAGTTATCGAGGCAGAACGGCCTCCATCACTCCTGATCAACCCATTGCTATCGTTGAGCGGCGTTCTTATTCCTTTAAAAATTCCCCAAAATATATAGAAGGTATTTTGATGATCCCCCTGGACTATGTAATAAATATTCTTCCTCTTCTGTATGATAAAGAGATGAGTTGGGATTCTTCCCGGCGGGTTCTGAGAATCGGTAGCAGTCGAATCGAGATTGCTTCCCTTCAACATGCCGTTTATACCGACTACACGCGCATTGTTATCCAGACCAATAAATCCATTGCTTACAAGGTAGTCGAGAAACTTCCAGCCCTTCTCATCCTCGATCTTCCTGAAGCCAGTTTTATACTTCCCAACAATCCCCTTCAGGTGGGGAGTAACGTGGTAAAAACCGTCAAAGTCATCAACAGTTATGGGACTACCCAGGTTTTGATCAATTTGGGGGAACAGTTTGCCAGTTATAATCACTTTGCTTTGAACGATCCTCCTCGTATTGTAATTGACGTGTACAGTACTCCGGGAGGGGGGAATACGGCAAGAAAAGAAGAGAAACCGCCTCTGGTAGGTGAATCTCTAAATCCCCTGGATATTCTTCCGAAGGCAAGAACTCCGACCACGGTAAGGGCTGTTATTATAGACCCCGGACATGGCGGAAGGGATAATGGTATTGCTCTAGGTCCCGACCTTTGGGAAAAAGATATTACGCTGACCGTGGCCCAAAAGTTGAGCGAATCCATCCGGCGAAGATTAGGCGTGCGTGTGATCTTGACCCGCAATGCCAATGAGAATCTTTCTCCGGTCGAACGGACGACCTTAGCCAACAGTACCAAAGCAGATTTGTTTATTAGCCTGCATGTGAATAATAGCTTTTCTCCCAACACCCGAGGATTTGAAGTTTATACACTGGATGCGCCCGGTACCTCAGATAATACAAACCCGGAAGCCCTTTTGGTTAAAGCCTCAGCCCTGGATCATGCCCAGGAAACCTATTTAGATAAGAGCGAACGTCTGGCAAATTATATTGTCACGGCTTATAATGAAGAAACAAAATCCAAAGATGCCAGAAGTAAAAGGGCTCCTCTTCTGGTTCTAAAAGGTGCCATAATGCCGGCCGTTCAAATTGAAATGGGTTATTTTTCCAATCCTGTAGATAAGGAAAAAATCACCCAAGAGGACTTTCAAAAGCTGATCGTTAAGGTGATTACAGATGGGATTATAAACTTTAAGAGATATCTGGAGCAGGTCAGTTTAAACTGAGGGTCTAGAAATGGTTGAACGACGCTGGTTTTTACCCATAGTACTGGTGATAATTGGAATATTCTCTCTGGGACTTG
This sequence comes from bacterium, assembly GCA_030550175.1. GTDB lineage: Bacteria > Moduliflexota > Moduliflexia > Moduliflexales > JAUQPW01 > JAUQPW01. The sequence goes on along the minus strand of JAUQPW010000030.1, from coordinate 28,252 downwards.
CCCTTTACTTCCTTTACTCTCCCGGTCATTTTGGTTCTTTGAGCTTGACCGGGAATGAGACGACCCAGAATATCGATATTCGGTTGTCAGGTCCTACTAAAAAGATAGCGGTATTTCTTGTTACGGGCGATGGGGGTTCTTTAACGACTTTGGAAAAAGAGATCCCAAGTGATTTGACTCTCATTGAGCAGGTGAAAGCAGTGATTCAAAACCTTATCAGCAAACCCCCTGAAGGATTGATGACTCCTATTCCGGACGGTACCCGGCTTCAAAGTTTGTTTATAGATTCTTCGGGAAACGCTTATTTAGACTTTAGTCGCGAAATTCAGCAGAGCCATATCGGAGGTTTGACGGCAGAACTCCTGACGGTGGGATCCATTGTAAATACTCTTCTGTTTAATTTTAAGGAAATTAAAGGAGTTCAATTATTGGTTGAAGGCTCTGAAATTGAAACTTTGGCCGGTCATATAGATTGTACAAAACCTTTTTCCCAAATGCTTATGCTTGAAAATAAAACCTAAGGAACTATTCAGCAACCCAAAGGCCCTTGAAGATTAAAAAAGTTTCCTATCCCCTCAGAGTTGAATTGGTGGTTAGGTCATTGCGGGGCTGAGTAGTTACAATTTATTTATCCATGCGAGTTGATGGACGACAACCCAATAAATTAAGGCCTGTTAAGATTACTCGAAATTATATTAAATATGCCGAGGGATCGGTATTAATCGAAGTCGGAGATACCAAAGTTATCTGTACGGCCAGTATTGAAGATAAAGTACCTCCGTTTCTGAAGAATACGGGAGAAGGATGGATTACGGCAGAGTATGCCATGTTACCCCGGTCTTCAGATACGCGAATTCCCCGGGATATCACAAAGGGAAAAATAGGCGGGAGAACCCATGAGATTCAGCGCCTTATCGGAAGGTCTTTAAGAGCAGTGGTGGATCTGACAAAATTAGGAGAACGTACGATCTGGCTGGATTGTGATGTAATCCAGGCCGATGGAGGCACCCGGACTGCTGCTATTACAGGTTGTTGTATTGCGTTGTTTGATGCCTTTACAACCCTGCGAAAGGCTGGAAAGTTAGATTCTCTACCTTTACTCGATTTTGTCGCTGCAACCAGTGTTGGCATCGTAAACGGCAAAGTCTTGTTAGATCTAAACTACGCCGAGGACTCGAAAGCTGAAGTGGATATGAACATTGTGATGACAGGAAGCGGAAAATTTGTGGAAATTCAGGGAACTGCCGAAAAGACTCCTTTCACCCCTGAACAGATGAACGAGATGATTGCTCTGGGGACTCAAGGGGTGAAGGAGCTGATTCAAATCCAACGAGGCATCATCGGTCAAGGCCTGGTGGGTTCTTCCCTGTAACCGGTGAGGATTACCTGCCGATTTGGTGCCAGGATCCCATAGGGAAATAACCTGGAATAGGACCGCGATTTATTCTAAAATAACCAGCGGTTCACCGGAATTCACAGCCATACCTTCAGAGACCTTGATTTCTTTCACAATGCCACGAATCGAAGCACGAAGTTCATTCTCCATTTTCATAGCTTCAACAACTACAACCCCCTGACCTGCTTCCACCGGGTCCCCGACCTTCACCAGGAGTTTGATAACCTTTCCGGGCATGGGAGCAGAAATAACCTGCTGGCCTGGTAAGGTGGAGGCCCTGGAGACTCTGAGCCGTTTACCGGCTTCATCCAAAATCTGAATGGAGTAAGTTTTTCCCTCCAGGTCCACCCCATAGCTCCCCTCCGCTTTATAGACAAAGGCCTGGTAAGAACGACCCTGGATAATCAAAGAATAAAGTAGCGGATCCAGTTGTCTGTAATCTACCACATATTCCCTATCCCCTATTCGAACTATCCCGGTGGAACCGACTGAATGTTGGAATTCTTTAATTTCCAGGGTATAGATCTGGTTGTTTACGAGAAGTTCCAGGGTCATCCTCTAAAATCCTCGTCTTAAGGCCTGTTGCCGACCCATCCATTTCCAGGGGTTCAAGATATTCCGATTGGTTGAAGGAGTGGAAGGGGATGAATCTTTTCGATTTTTATAGGCCAGAGAAGCAGCTATCAGCGCGATATCCCGAAGTTCATCGGCGTCCATTTCCTCCTCGAGGGGATACCCGGTTGAACCATCCAGAAATTGAGAGTCGATAAAATGGGTATGAAAATTTCCAGCGATAAAGTGGGGATTCTTCATCACCTTCTTATGAAAAGGGATCGTAGTTCTAATTCCTAGAACCTTATATTCATCCAGGGCCCGGGACATCCTTTGAAGAACTTCCCGGCGGTCACGTCCCCAAACGATTAACTTGGCAATCATGGAGTCATAATATACAGAGATCTCATCTCCTTGGAAGGTTCCACTATCGACTCGGATCCAGGGTCCAAGGGGAGGTTGTAAAACTAAGATTTTGCCGGGGGAAGGCATAAAGTGATTTTCCGGGTCTTCGGCGTAGATCCGACACTCCATGGCAGCTCCATGTAACTGGATTTCCTCCTGGGAGTAAGAAAGTCTTTCCCCAGCGGCTATTCTAAGCTGCTCCTTGACCAAATCGATTCCAGTTACCATTTCGGTCACCGGATGCTCAACCTGCAATCGGGTATTCATTTCCAGGAAATAAAAATTCTTGTTCTTATCCACTAAAAATTCAAGGGTTCCGGCATTGTAATAACCTGCGGCCAGGGCCGCTCTTACTGCCGTTTTACCCATCCTTTGACGCAGGTCCGGATCTACAATGACCGAAGGGGATTCTTCGATGAGCTTTTGGTGTCGGCGCTGGATAGAACATTCCCTTTCCCCCAGATAAAGCATTTTCCCATACTTATCCCCCAAAACCTGAATTTCTATGTGTCGGGGCTCTTCGATATATTTTTCCAAATACACGGAAGGATCCCCAAAGGCGGAGCGGGCTTCGGAACGAGCACTTCTCAGGGCACTCTCCATATCCCGAGAGTTCCGGACAATACGCATACCTTTTCCGCCACCCCCCGCAGCCGCCTTGATAACAACAGGAAATCCTATCTCTTCGGCGAAGCGCATGGCCATACGGTCATCTTCGATCACATCTTCCGTCCCCGGAACCACGGGAACCCCCTCCTGAATAGCTATTTTTCTGGCCGCCGTTTTATTTCCCATCGCCTGGATAGCCTGGCTGGATGGACCGATAAAAACCACCCCTTCTTCCTCACATCTTCGAGCAAAGGTTGCGTTCTCGGATAGGAATCCATACCCCGGATGAATCGCTTCGACTTTGGCCGCTCGCGCAATCTCCAGAATTTTCTCTATGTTAAGATAGCTCTGAATCGCCGGAGGAGGACCGACACAATAGGCTTCGTCGGCATATCGTACGTGAAGGGCCCCACGATCTGCTTCGGAATAAATGGCGACTGTTGTAATCTCCAGATCCCTGCAGGCTCTGATGATCCTCAGGGCAATTTCTCCACGGTTGGCAATAAGAATTTTTTTGAACATGGCAGGTAACCCTCTGTTTTAAGACCAGGGTCGTATGCTTTCTAAGCCTATGCCCATTCCCATGCAACAGCCTTTAATAACGGTGCAGTTGTCATCGCTTTCTAAGCCTATGCCCATTCCCATGCAACAGCCTTTAATAACGGTGCAGTTGTCATCAAAGTAATATACGCTTCGGAAAGCTTCAAGTAAATTTTTTCTATGAAGATAATCCAGAAAGTGGAAGAGAGGCCTTTACAGATATTATCCAGCTAACGTTCCCTTCCTGGCCTTCCTGTGGTTTGCAAGGGGAAGAGACTTTGAAGGGAAGTTCCTTCCCCTGCGAAACAGGGAAGGGCAGGGACATGCGCCAGGATAAGGCTTAGCCAGGAATGCGACCGTCTGTTTTACTCCCCTTCCCTCATAGGCGCCAGGGTAAGGCTTTGGAAGTTGGCCCGGAGATATGCCAGTCTCCCTCTCCCACGCTGTGGAAGAGGGGCCGGGGATGAGGGAAAAAAGAAGAACCCCTTATCTGCATAAGAGCTATCAAGAGGTGGCGAGATGCCTGCACTCCCAGATAACAGGGTCAAGCTTTGCTACCTTATCCCGGCGCGTATAAGGGGCAGGATGAGACGCCCCTTCAGAGGGTTTTACGAAACTTAGCTGGATACCTCTGAGATTGCCCCTTTTTACGAGGGGAATCAGGAAGTTCTATTCTTCGTGGCCTTCTGGAGTTAATATTCTATTTCTCCTTCCCAATTCGTAACGGTTCCATCTGCAGTGGACTTATCCTTGTAAGTTCCAGTTCCTTTTATATTTTTATATTTTCCGGTTCCGCCGATTAATTCCCACTTCCCTTCAGACAAGGTTTCCCAGGTCTTATCAGCCTTAACCGTCGTTTTATGAGCTCCTTCCCATCTAACAAAACGTTGATCACCCTCCTTAAGGGTAGTAATATTATAACCTCGGTGGGTTCCGTTCCCTGCAATGCTGTCCGACTGGCCATATTGGGTTATCGTCGCGCCAACATAATCCGAATCTGTGCTATTCAGGACGGTACCAAGGCGTATTTGCTGGACAATTTCATGGTCCGGAACAAGGGAAGCCTTCTTTTTGTCTTACCAAAGGAGACAATAAAAGAGCTATCTAAATCTACAAGTTATTTTTTATTAAATAGTTGCTGAATGTTTCCATTTTTAAGACGCCTTTCTCTCTGAGAAAGATACCTTTATTTTCTTGACAATTCAAACAGGGAATATTAGTTTTCACATAAATCCTTATCCAGAATAGATAGATTTTCCCAAGAAGCTTATGGAAATGATAGAATTCTTTAACCCTACAGGATGACCGAAGGGAATTTACCGATATAAGCGTTTCTGGGGTGATCATCCTTCTAAACCATGGAAAGCGGTAGAGGTGTCTGTGTAGCCTAATTTTATGAGTTGTTCATTGTCCGTTGCAAAGACCAGCAGACAACGGACAAAGGACAAGGGATAACGGACCGATGAGTTACGTACGTGGATTAAAGTGTCGGGAATGTGGGCGAGAATATCCTAAGGAACCCTTACATGTCTGCGAGTTTTGTTTTGGACCTTTGGAAGTTGTTTATAATTATGAAGAGATCAAACGGAATATCAGTAAGGAGAAAATCGCCGAGCGACAGAAGAACATGTGGCGGTATAAGGAGCTCCTCCCTTTAGAAAAAGACAGCGGAATCGGTATCGATATTGGATTTACGCCGTTAATTCGTGCCCATAACCTGGCTCAGGCTCTGGGAGTTTCTGAACTTTATCTTAAAAATGATGCGGCCAATTATCCAACCCTGTCCTTCAAAGATCGGGTTGTATCGGTAGCCTTATCCAAGGCCAAAGAGTTCGGTTTTGATACCGTTGCCTGTGCATCTACCGGAAATCTGGCGAATTCGGTAGCAGCCATTGCAGCAGCCAGTAGCCTTCGTAGCTTTGTTTTTATCCCTTATGACCTGGAGCAGGGAAAAGTTCTTGGAACCATGATCTACGGGACCAATTTAGTAGGCATCAAGGGAAGCTACGATGAAGTCAACCGCCTGTGTAGCGAGATTGCCGGTAAATACGGCTGGGCTTTCGTCAACATCAACCTGCGCCCTTATTATGCCGAGGGTTCTAAAACCTTTGGTTACGAAATTGCCGAGCAACTGGGGTGGAAGGTTCCCAAACATATCGTGGTTCCCATGGCAGGCGGATCTCTCATTACCAAGGTCTGGAAAGCCTTTAAGGAGCTGGAAAAGCTGGGTTTTGTTTCCGAGGTGGATACTAAAGTTTATGGTGCTCAGGCGACGGGGTGTGCACCTATTGTGACTGCCGTTAAGAAGAAAAGCGAGCTGATTACCCCTGTTAAACCGTCTACCATTGCCAAATCCCTAGCTATCGGTAATCCCGCCGATGGTTTTTATGCCATGGGAGTAATCCGAGAAAGTGGCGGCTGGGCCGAGGATGTATCCGATGAAGAAATCATCCTGGCCATGAAACTTTTAGCTGAAACCGAAGGAATTTTCACGGAAACTGCCGGTGGCGTCACGTTGGGGGTAACCAAGAAACTCCTGGACCAGGGAGTCATTCCCAGAGATGAATCCATTGTGGTCTCCATTACAGGAAATGGCCTGAAAACCCAGGAGGTGGTTATAGATCGTGTGGGTAAACCCATTGTCATTGAGGCGAAGCTCTCCCAATTTGATGCCCTTTATAAAGAAAAAGGAGGCAAAAAATCCATTAACCATGAGGAATAAAAGATAGAAGATCAAAGGTCGAGGATAAAGCCTGTATGGACGATCTTCCCTGTTTGATCTTCTATCCTCAAAGAGTTATGAGTGTGATCGTCAGAATTCCAACCCCTTTGAGGAAATTAGCCGGGGGAAACGCCGAAGTTGAGGTCCAAGGAAAGACCATTTCTGAAGTTATCGACAACCTGGAAAAGTCCTATCCAGGGCTCAAGGAGCGGATCTGCGATGAAAAAGGAGCCATACGTAGGTTTGTAAATATCTACGTTCGGGAGGAAGATATTCGATTCCTTAAAAATATGGAAACCGAGGTAAAAGACGGAGATGTGGTCTCGATTGTACCGGCCATTGCCGGAGGTGCTATAGAAAAAAAACGGGTTTATTTAACTTTTCCTAAGGAGTTGGTTAAAGAACCCTTGATCTACCGGGTAGGACATAAATTTGAAGTAGTTACCAACATCCGTCAGGCCAGTGTTTCCGATGAAATTGGACTTGTGGCTCTGGAGCTGGAAGGCGAACGAGAGGAAATTAAGAAAGCCATTGCCTACTTCCAGGAACAAGGGGTGAAGGTAGAGCCTATCGAAATGGATGTGATAGAGTAAATTTTTAACCAACCATTCCCTGAATTTCACGAATTTTATCCTCCCAATTCGTGAAATTCCCTCCTTCTCCCTTCCCCTTACCTCGAGGGTAAATTTTTTTCTGCTTGACATTCCTATCTTGTCTGTTTATGAAAGAGTTGTACCCCTTCGCCGTGAAAACACAGGGCCTGATCATACAGGGATGATCCTGACCTTACCTTCCATTTCCCTCTCCTGAAACTTCCAGAGAGGGAGCGTAAGGGGAGAGAGGATAGACCTTCGGGATTATCCTTACAGTTTATGGAGTATTTCAAGAGGGAAAGGGTATTCAGTGTTCTTCATTAACTTTTCTACTTAATTCCTCACCCAATCTAAGTATAACTTTAAAGGAGGAAAGTATGAGACGGGTTATTTTGAGTCTGCTTTGTGGGCTTTTAGTAAGTTCTGTGGTAAGTGATGGTTTAGCTGCGGAGAAAAAATTAAAATTTGCCTTTGTAGCCGGAGTGGCTGACCCCTTTTACTTTACCATGGAAAAAGGAATCCGAAAAAAGGCTCAGGAGTTAGGGGTTGATCTAGTTGTCTCAGAGTATCCGAAAGCCTGGGGACCGGAAGTACAGGTTCCTATCCTGGAAGCGATTGCGGCCCGTGGAGATATCGATTTGATTATGACTGCTCCGACCTCCACCGAGGCGTTGATTCCGGTCCTTAAAAAGATTCATGATCAGGGAATCGAGATCATTACCGTGGATACCTTCATTGGAGATGGAGATTATACCAAGGAAAGCAATTATAGCTTCCCACTGGCTTACATTGGAACGGACAATAAATTGGGCGGCATCCAGGTTGCCGAGCGTCTGGCCAAAATGATCGGTGAAAAGGGGAAGGTTTACATTAATACGACAAATCCCGATGTCTCCAGTGTGAGGGACCGGGTCGAAGGGTTTAAGGAGGGGATCAAAAAATATCCGAATATTGAGCTGGTAGGAATAGATTACAATCTGGATAGTCAGGAAAAGGCCCAGGCTCAAACTTTAGCCAAGCTTCAGGCTAGTCCGGATATTGTAGGGATCTTCGGGACTAATCTGTTCAGCGCCCAGGGGGTTTATCAAGCTGTGGTCAACGCAGGCCTGACGGGTACCGTAAAGATTGCTTCCTGGGATGCTACCCAGGATTTGATTAATGCCCTCAAAAAAGGTCAGGTAGATCTGGTACTGGCACAACTCCCGGCTGAAATAGGTGGCCTGGCAGTGGAATGGGGCTATAAATATTTTAAGGATAAGACCCCGATCCCTAACAAAAGGGTCGTCCCCGGCTTCCAGTTCTTTACCAAAGAAAACGTGAATGACCCTGAGATGCAGCAGTATATCTATTCCAAATAGTGGATAATAGGCAGTGGATTCTAAGTCTTAAAAAGGGAGGGTCCTAAAAGGTCTACCTGCTTTTTCCTCCTATGGATCCACCGCCCATTACACTACCCCCGGTACAGTCATCATGAAATCCGGCCTGAGAAGATTCCTGATCCGAGTAGGTCGGAACTGGGCCTTGCTCTTTCTCATTCTGATGCTAACTTACTTTAGCATCTTTGGGCTTGGGTTCTTCAGCCTTAAAAACTATCAAAACATTCTCGTTGCTTCTACAACCACCCTTATGCTGGCAGCCGGGGAAACCTTCGTTATCATTACCGGGGGAATTGATCTCTCCGTAGGTTATGTCATGGGAGCCGCAACGGTTATCGCTGCCCTTGTCATGAGAGATCTTTACAATTCCGGGGTTTCAGAATCCTTAAGTATCCTCCTGGGATGCCTGGCCGGGCTTTTTTCAGGGATAATTCCGGGATCTATCAACGGATTTCTCATCGCCAGGTTAAAAGTCCCCCCTTTTATTGCAACCCTGGGTATGTTTGGCGTAGCCCATGGGGCCGGGCTTATCCTGTCCGGTGGTTTTCCGGTTGTTAACCTGCCTCCTTCCCTGGGTTTTATTGGAAACGGTTATATTTTCTATTATCTGCCGGAAAAAGGGTTCTCTTTTCTTCAACGTCCAGAGATGGAAAGAACCGAAGTCCGAAATCTCGTTGGAATTATTCCTATCCCTGCCGTTATAGCAGCCATCGTCTTGATTATTTTTGGCTTTATATTGGCCCAGACCCGATTTGGTCAGCATACCTATGCCATAGGGGGAAATGTAGACGCGGCTCTAAGGGCCGGTATTTCGGTTTCCCGACACCTAATGATCATCTATATTATCTCGTCCATGTTTGCAGCACTGGGTGGGGTTCTGTACGTGCTTCGCTTTACCACCGGGAGTTCCCTGGCCGGAGAAGCCAGGATGCTGGATTCGATCGCAGCAGTTGTTATAGGAGGTGCCAGTCTGTTCGGGGGTACAGGTAATCTCAAAGGAACGGTGATTGGAACCTTGATCATCGCCACCTTAGAAACCGGATTGGTTATTTTGGGCGTGCAACCCTTTTATCAGTTCTTTGCCGTGGGCATCATCATTATTATTGCCGTACTCATCGATCAGTTCTTTCCTGAAATGATCTATGAGGATGAATCCTGACCCCTCAGAAACAGAAGAATGGGAGTGTGGGAGTAGGGGAATAGGTTTCCCCCCGCGTGCGGGGGGATTGAGGGGGGCTGGTGTGGAAGTATGGGAGTATGGAGGTGTGGAAGTATGGGAGAATTTACCCCCACACTCCCATACTTCCATACCCCCACACTTCCACACTCCCTCTTCATAGATGAAGATTTAAAAACTGCAAAAGTATCATTAAAACCGAAACTTTTAACTGAACGGGACGTCTTAAAAGGGAGAGGAGACAAAAAATTTGGAATCGCCTACACCTATTTTAGAAGTCATCAATTTAACAAAACGATTTGGTGGCTTGGTGGCCGTAGATCGGGTTAATATGCAGGTCTTTCCAGGTGAAGTGGTGGGACTGTTGGGAGATAACGGAGCCGGTAAGTCGACGCTTGTTAAAATGATCTCTGGAGTTTATCAACCCGATGAAGGACAGATTCTCTTCCAGGGAAAGGAACTCAAACTCTCGAATCCCATGGAGGCCTTGAAACTAGGCATTGAAACCATCTATCAAGATCTGGCTCTGGCAGAGAATTTAAATGTCTACGCTAATATTTTCTTAGGGCGAGAGAAAGTCAAAAAAGTTCTAGGTTTTATTAACGTGTTGGATAGAAATTACATGTTAGAGGAATCCAGACGCGTACTAAAACAATTGGATATTGAGATTCCTTCGCTGCGGAACAAAATTCAGAAGCTCTCCGGTGGTCAACGACAGGCCGTTGCTATATCCCGATCGATTTATTGGAATGCAAAATTTTTAATCATGGATGAACCTACGGCTGCCTTGGGAGTTGCCGAACAACAGAAAGTGCTGGCCCTGGTTCGAACCCTAAAGGCTCAAGGAGTTCCGGTGATTATCATCAGTCATCAACTCCACGATGTCTTTTCCGTAGCAGATCGGTTAGTTGTTATGCGTAGAGGGAGGAAAGTGGGCGAGCGCTTAACCCGGGAAACGACACCCGATGAAATCGTCGGGCTCATTGTCGGTTCAATCCGGGAATAACAAGATAAAAAGGAGGCAGATATCATGGCTATTTATAAAAATAAAGGGTTGTGGAGGTATCTGGGGATTATTTTTTTAGTCGGTCCTGTTTTTCTTGCTGGTTGCCACGATGAGGATAATGGATCTTCCCCTGTCATTCTGTTAGATACTACCCAGCAATTGGCCCCGGGAGGGTGTGCTTCTCCCCTCTTTAATGGAGAGGCCGGGGTTCCCGTAAAGGTTGAGGCTACGGGACCTTCCAATGAAAATCCAGACTTAACGATATTTGATCCTAACAATAACCAGGTTGCCACGGCAACCAATTCAACTCTCGGATCGGAAACCCTGGGTTTTACACCCAGTATTACAGGGGGTTATACCGTCAGGGTCTGTGATGTGAATAATGTCGGCGGTGCAGTTCGGGTTGTGGTAACCCAGAGGTAATCCTCTGCCCATCTTTATTCTGTTCAACTATTACCATTCCTTGTGGGAGCACTTGAAATATGCCCCTGTCTCTTTTATTTCTATTCCTTTTGAAATCCCTAAAGGATTTATTCTTACCCTCTTGAAGGGTCTTCCTTAACCTCTGGATGGCTGGTTAGCGAAAAATTTCTGGTGCCGGTTAACCGGATTCGGATTGATCCCATAGCAAGAAAAATTTACATCAATAACCTGACCCGGGCTCAGGTAGAAACTTTACCCAGGTATGATGAAAGTAGACTCTTCACGCCAGAGTATGAAAACGAATGGCGTAGAGCCTATCAGTATATCGTATAGAACCAGGAGGTAGAAAAATGGCCGAGAAAACTCGAAAAGATCAAATTCAGGAAGATAAACAAAAAACTCAAAAGGACTCCCAGGCATCTAATCCTATTCAGATTCAAAAATATCTAAGCAGAATCGACTACCCTACCGATAAGCAGGGATTACTGGAGGCGGCAAGAAAAAATGGAGCCGATGAAAAGATCCTGAATATTCTCAATGAACTTCCAGAGAAAAGCTACGCCAGCCCCAAGGAGGTATCCCACGACATAGGAGACAGGTCGAGTAAATCCCAGATTGAATCCGTCAGGTTTCAGGTAGTAGAAAAATAAAAATCGGTATCCAACTTAATTTTAAGTAAGCTTTCCCTGGTAAGGGGTAGTTGCTTATGTTGTGGACGATTCTGTTGGTTCTTTTGGTGCTTTGGGCTCTTGGCTTTGGCTTTAGTATAGGAGGTAATCTCATTCACTTGTTATTGGTTATTGGGCTTGTTGTGCTGATTGCACAGTTGATACAGGAACGGAGGGGAGTCTGAGACCTTTCAGAAAACTATCCAGACCTATCCGACTGGCTTTCAGAAGCCCCGGCAGGGCGATCTGTTAAGAAACATCTTGCCAAGAGGAGGTTTTTTGGAGAAAGAAAGAAGGATTTAAAAAGATCTGAGTCGGCTGTTTAGAAAATCTTTACAGGTCGCCCTTAAGAAGCTTATCCCATTTCTTATCGAGATGTCGTCCAGCTGCATCCCCTTCGTCCTGAGCAGGTGAAAGGACTCAGGACGAAGGGGAGGGGTTCCCTGAGTTGACCTTTCAAGACAGGATAGGAGAGGTCCTTTGGGAGGAACAGGCTATGAAAAGGCCTAAAACCCGTCTGTCGGCGGGGTATTCCTGAGATAGTACATAGGGTCTCTGAGACCCATGGCCGGACAACTCCTATAAATTTTTTGCTTTTTTCTTCTTTTGTACTTTCCTGGCTGTAAAACTTCACTAAAATAGGACTACCCGGGTGGCCTGGGGTCCCTCTCTACCCTCTTCGAGATCAAACTCTACCGGAATTCCCACTTCAAGGTTTTCAAAAGAGACTCCTCGAACAGAGTTTTTATGGAAATAAACTTCCGTTCCTTCCTCTGTAAGGATAAAGCCGTACCCTTTATCCTTAAAAATTTGGCTGATGGATCCTCTAGGAGTAGATGGCGGCTTGATGGCATGGATCTGTTTTTCCTTAATATAGTCTTTAAGTTCTCTTTCGATGGCGTCGAAGGCCTTAAAGAGTGCATTCTCTAGCGTATCATCGGTCTTGTTCGCAACCAGGGTATTACCCGGAACCAGCAGCACAATACGTACACAATCATTTCCCTTTTGATGGTGGGGATCTTTTTCCAGCGTAATACGGATATGAATGAGATCGATATCGTATTTAGTAAGTTTGGAGAGTCTTTCTTCAATTAAAGCCCTTCGTGCCGGAGTTACCTCATCATGGAGTCCTTCAATCTGAATGTTCATATCAAGCCTCCTTCCCAAAGAAGTGGACACAAAAAGAAGTTCCGATTTAAATTAATTTAATATAATATAAACCTGCATAATTTGTTCCAATTAAACAGGTTTTGAGAGTTTTTCGTTTGAATTTCTCGCATGTAGAATCCTCCCCCGGGGTGACAGGCGACGAAAAGAAAGCTACCCGAAGGATATGTCGGTTATTCCAAATTCTCTGCCTGTAAATAATCAAAATCACAACCTTCATCGGCCTGGAGAATGTGTTCTAGGTACATCTTAACGTAGCCGCGTTTATAAGATGAGAGGGGTGGTTTCCAGGCAGCCAGACGGCGTTGAATTTCTTCATCGGGTACCAGCAGGTTCAATTTTCGATTGGGAACATCCAATTCAATAAGGTCTCCGGTTTGTACAATGGCCAGGGGACCTCCCACGGCAGACTCGGGGGTTACATGGAGAACAATGGTTCCATAGCTGGTTCCGCTCATACGGGCATCGCTAATTCGAACCATGTCATCGATTCCTCGCCTTAACAGTTTAGCCGGAACTGGTAATCTTCCCCACTCCGGCATGCCCGGCGCTCCTTTGGGTCCTACATTTCTTAAAACCAATACCGTATTTTCATCTACATCCAGGTCAGGATCATCAATCCGTTCATACATTTCTTTATTACTTTCAAAAACAAGGGCACGTCCCCGGTGCTGGAGTAATCTGGGCGATGCGGCGGTCTGTTTGATAACCGCGCCCCTGGGGGCCAGGTTTCCATAGAGAATAGCCGTTCCTCCCTCTTTATAGAGGGGTTCTTTCATGGTTCGAATGACATCGGGGTTATAACATTGGGCATCCCGGATATTTTCTCCCAGGGTTTTACCGGTACAGGTCAGGGTATCTAGGTGCAGGAGGGGAGAAATCTCCTTCATGACGGCCTGAACTCCGCCCGCATAGAAGAAATCTTCCATCAGATATTTCCCAGAGGGGCGTACATTGGTGATAAACGGAGTGGTTCGGGAGAATTCGTCAAAGAGAGACAGAGGGAGACGAATGCCCAGTCGTCCGGCAATGGCTATGAGGTGAATGATGGCATTGGTAGAACCTCCTAAAGCCATCAGAACCCGAATGGCATTTTCAAAGGCCTTACGGGTCATAATTTGCGACGGCTTCAGATCTTCGTAAACCATTTCTACGATTCGGCGCCCGCTGGCTTCAGCTGTGGCATAGCGGCGGGAATCTGGAGCCGGAATGTTTGCCGTCCCCGGTAAGGTCATTCCGAGAACTTCGGCGAGACTGGTCATCGTCGAAGCGGTTCCCATAACCGTACAATGACCGGCGCTACGCGAAATGCTTCCTTCAATCTCGGCCCATTCTTCGTCGGTGAGTTTTCCGGCTCGTTTCTTATCCCAGTGTCGTCGCACATCGGTTCCGGAACCCAGCTCTTGTTGTCCCCACATCCCCCGCAACATGGGTCCCCCGGTTACCATAATGGTTGGGATATTGGCGCTGGCGGCACCCATTAACTGGGCCGGAACCGTTTTATCACACCCGCCCAACAAAACTACTCCATCGATGGGACTGGCCGTAATCATTTCCTCTACATCCATAGCCATCAAATTACGGTAAAGCATGGTCGTTGGTTTCATAAAGGGTTCACCTAAAGAAATAGTCGGAAACTCCAAGGGGAAGCCGCCGGCCTGCCATACCCCTCGTTTAACCGCTTCAGCTACAAATTTTAGATGCAGATTGCAATTGTTCAACTCGCTGGCGGAGTTGCAAATTCCAATGATGGGTTTATTTTGAAAAACTTGTTCATGAAAACCTTCTGCCCGCAGCCAGGCACGATGAAAAAGACCCGCCTCATCGGAGGGTCCAAACCATTCTCGACTCCTTAATGGCTTCGATGGACGCATAGATCCTCCTTCTCACAAGATAGAGGTTTATTTCTATTCTTTGAAAGATGATTGGAAAAGCTAAAAATGGTAAACAAAGATTAATAAAACATGGGGATCTGTTAGATATCGGGACCCTCATCCGGGGGCCCAGTTTTTAAATCAATGGGCTTCCAAGATTTCTGGGATCCTGGAAGCCTTCTTATGAATCCTACGCAGGGAGGTATGGGTTACTTTTGGGGTCCTGAGTGCCGGGTACCACTTCCCAGAGCCGTAGCTGCCATTTTGGGGTTTATAACTTCTTATCGCCGAGTTCAATGGGATTGGTCAGGCAGGTTTAGGTTTTTTTAACCTTCTTGGCTACCTCCAACCGTACTTCTGCCCGCCGCATTTCGGCCAAGGCGGTTTCCAGGTCATAATCGGTTTTACGCAGATTTTCTTCAGCCCTTGCCCGAGCCCTTTGAGCCCGGTTGACATCGATTTCATCAGCAGTTTCGGCAGTGTCCACCAGAACGGTTACTTTGTCCGGTCCCACTTCTGCAAATCCAGGACCTACAGCTAAGAAATAATCCACATTCCCCTTTCGGTACCACAATTCCCCAAATCGAAGTGTGGTCAGGAAAGGAGTATGTCCTGGAAGCACTCCAAATTCTCCTTCAGAGCCGGGTGCCGTCATCTCATTAACCTGTTCACTGACTACGACCCTTTGCGGAGTCACCACATCTAATTGAAAAATTTCCTCGGCCATAGATAAGAACTGGAGACAAGAGGCAAGAGAATTATCTTACAAGCCTTCAGGCTCCGGTCTTAAACTTCCTGGTTTATTTCCCCCTTCGGATCCGCTCTGCTTTTTCCATAGCTTCGTCGATGGTCCCTACCATATAAAATGCCTGTTCCGGGACCTCATCATGTTTCCCTTCCAGGAGTTCTTTAAATCCCCGAATGGTATCTTTGACGGTGACATATCGACCTGGGGTTCCGGTAAAGGCCTCTGCAACAAAGAAAGGTTGGGACAGGAAGCGCTGGATTTTTCTGGCCCGGGCCACGATGAGCTTATCCTCTTCAGAAAGCTCTTCCATTCCGAGGATGGCGATAATATCTTGAAGATCTTTATATCTCTGGAGAACCTGTTGAACTCCCCGGGCCACTTCGTAGTGCTCAAGGCCTACAACGCGGGGATCCAGGATCTTAGAAGTGGAATCCAGGGGATCGACGGCGGGATAGATACCGAGTTCTGCAATCTGTCGATTGAGTACCGTCGTTGCATCCAGGTGGGCGAATGCGGTCGCAGGGGCAGGATCGGTTAAGTCATCGGCCGGAACGTAAATAGCCTGGACGGAAGTAATGGAACCTTTAAGGGTCGAAGTAATACGCTCCTGCAGCTCACCCATTTCTGTAGCCAGCGTTGGTTGATACCCTACAGCCGAAGGCATTCTTCCCAGAAGGGCTGAAACCTCAGAACCTGCCTGAGTAAATCGGAAAATGTTATCAATAAAAAGGAGTACATCCTGACCCTCTACATCCCGGAAGTATTCGGCCACCGTTAAACCGGTTAATCCGACTCGAAGTCTTGCCCCTGGGGATTCGGTCATCTGTCCGTAGATCAGGGCGACTTTGTCGAGAACGCCCGAGTGTTTCATTTCTAACCAGAGATCATTCCCCTCCCGGGTTCTTTCTCCAACCCCACTAAAAACCGAGAATCCACCGTGCTGCATGGCAATATTATGGATCAGTTCCTGGATAATGACCGTTTTTCCTACACCCGCTCCGCCAAACAAACCTGTTTTCCCACCTTTGGTATAAGGTTCTAACAGGTCAATCACCTTAATTCCGGTTTCGAACATCTCCTTCGAGGTACTCTGTTCTATAAGGGGCGGAGCATCCCGGTGGATAGGCCATCGTTCTGTAGCTTCCACAGGCCCTAATCCATCAACCGGCTCCCCGATAACATTCAGGATTCTACCCAGGGTCCCCCTCCCAACCGGAACACTAATGGGCTTTCCGGTATCTTCAACGGGTAGACCACGGATAAGTCCATCTGTAGGGGCCATGGAGATGCATCTTACCGTATCTTCACCCAGATGCTGGGCTACTTCAGCAATAATATTGATCTCCCTAACGGTATCCGCCTCAAAACCTTTATTGGTAATGCGAACTGCATTATAAATAGCCGGTAAATCTCCTTGTTCAAATCTCGCATCGATAACAGGTCCAATGACCTGAACAATTTTTCCTACTCCCATCTTGATAAATATCAGAAGTCAGGAATCAAGAGCCAGAGTGCAGAATAATTTCTGGTTCCGGACTTCTGACTTCCCAATTCTTCACTCATCTCTTTCTTTTAGGTTTTTAAAGCCTCTGCGCCATTGACAACCTCAATAATCTCTTTGGTAATGGCAGCCTGTCGTGCCCGGTTATAGGTTAAAGTTAATTTTGCAATAACTTCTGAGGCGTTTTTGGTTGCAGCATCCATGGCCGTCATTCGGGATGCGTGCTCGCTTGCGTTGGACTCCAAAAGATAACGATAAATTTGAGTTATAATATGTTTAGGAAGTAATTTGTCCAGAACTTCTTTGACCCCTGGTTCATAAATATAATCGGGTTGATAAATCTCAGACGGGACTTCTTCTTGGGGCTTTACGGGCAGCAATTGCTGTAAACTCACCTGTTGCCTCATCAGAGATTTAAATTCAGTATAAACAACGTATACGGCATCGATTTCTTCTTTCAAATAACGATCGACTAAGTCTGTCCCAATAAGAACGGCCTGCTCATAACTTAACTTCCTAAAAATATCTATATACTCTTTCCGAATATTGGAGTATCTTCGCCTTAAAAAATCTCTACCCTTTCGTCCTACGACGTTTAGTGTCAGTGAGACTCCATCTCCCCGTTCTCGAATAAATTCCATGGCTTTTCTGAGAACGTTTCCATTAAATGCTCCGGCAAGCCCTTTGTCGGCCGTAATAATGAGGAGTTCCACTTTCTTTTCTTCTCTAGGTGTCAGGAGAGGATTTAACCCGGGTTTTGCTCTCCTGGCCACTCTGCTCAGAACTTCTGCCATCTTATGGGCGTAGGGGCGAGCTTCCTCTATTTGGATCTGAGCCCGTCTCAGTTTAGCTGCAGATACCATCTTCATGGCTTTCGTAATCTGTTGGGTATTTTTAACACTACGAATCCTGCGTCGAATATGTCTAAGGCTCGGCATTCTTTAAAGAAGTATGGGAGTAGAGGGGGATAAGCGTATGGGAAGATAAGGGAGCTTTCCACACTCCCATACTTCCATACTTCTTTTATACTTTCTCATTAAATATTTGCTTAAATTCTTCAATGGCCTGATTAATCTTCTTTTGAAGCTCATCAGATAGGGCTTTTTTCTCGGCTATTTCCTGGACAATCTCAGGGTGCTTGTTATCCATAAAGGCATAATATTCCTTCTCGAATTGTCGTATTTTTGAAACCGGAAGGTCATCCAGGAAACCGTTAACTCCGGCGTAGATGATCAGGACCTGCTTTTCCATGGGGAGAGGCTGATATTGGTCCTGTTTTAACAGCTCAACCATTCTTTCACCCCGGGCCAGTTGGGCTTGGGTCGCTTTATCCAGCTCACTTCCAAACTGGGCAAAGGCAGCCATCTCCCGATATTGGGCCAGATCCAGTCTCAGTCTACCGGCAACCTGTTTCATCGCTTTGGTTTGAGCAGCTCCGCCAACCCGAGAAACAGAAAGGCCTACGTTAACAGCAGGCCGAATGCCCGAATAAAAGAGGTCGGATTCAAGGTAGATCTGTCCATCGGTGATGGAGATGACATTGGTAGGAATATAAGCTGAGACGTCACCTGCTTGTGTTTCAATAACCGGAAGGGCCGTCAGACTTCCCCCTCCCAGTTCATTGTTAAGCTTGGCAGCACGCTCTAAAAGTCTGGAATGAAGGTAGAAGACATCTCCCGGATAAGCTTCACGGCCGGGTGGTCGTCTTAACAAAAGGGAGAGTTGTCGGTAAGCAACAGCATGCTTGGAAAGATCGTCATACATCACCAGGGCGTGCCGACCGGTATCCCGGTAATACTCTCCCATGGCACATCCCGCATAGGGAGCGATGTACTGAAGGGGAGCCGGCTCGCTGGCCGTTGCCGAGACTACAACGGTATAGTCCATCGCCCCATAGTCTTCCAGGGTTTTGACGACCTGGGCAACTGTGGAACGTTTCTGACCGATCGCCACGTAAATACAGATTACATCTCCACCCTTTTGGTTAATAATGGTATCGATCAGAATAGCCGTCTTTCCCGTTTGTCGATCCCCAATAATCAATTCACGCTGTCCCCGTCCAATGGGGATCATAGAATCAATGGCTTTGATTCCTGTCTGTAAAGGTTGATTGACCGGAAGACGATCGACAACCCCAGGAGCTATGCGTTCGATGGGACGGTATTCTGTGACGGCGATAGGACCCTTTCCGTCAATGGGTTGCCCCAATGCATTTACAACCCGACCGATCATGGCATCTCCAACGGGCACTTCGGCGATTCGCCGGGTCCTTTTAACCGTATCGCCTTCCTTAATGGCCATGTAGTCCCCTAATAATACTGCTCCTACGTTATCCTCTTCCAGATTTAAAACCATTCCCATAACCCCATGGGGAAACTCCAGAAGCTCGCCAGCCATGGCCTTTTCTAATCCATAAATGCGGGCAATACCGTCTCCTATTTCGATAACGGTCCCCACTTCTTCTACATCGATTCCCGCTTCAAAACCTGCTATTTGCTGTTTAATAATGGAACTGATTTCCTCCGCTCGAATTCCCATCTAATAAAGTGTGAAAGTAGGGAAATATAGGAGTATGGAAGTGTGGGGGTGTGGGGGTATGGTGGATGTAAATTCTCCCACACTCCCATACTCCCGCACTCCCACACTCCCGCACTCCCACACTCCCATATTCTTTTATCCTTTTACCAACCTCTCCCGTACACGATCTAATTGGGTACGGACACTTCCATCAAATACAAGACTTCCAATCTTGGTTACAATTCCCCCCAGAAGTTCGGGATTTACCGAGGTTTTTAGAATAATGTCTTTACCTGTAACCTGACTTAACTTTTCCCGTAATCGAATTTTGGTTTCTTCGGATAACGGGGTCGCACTTTGAACTTCAGCCGTAGCCCGATTGAGAATCTCATCCCGGAGTACCCGGTATTGCTCTATAATATCTGAAAGATTTTGCAAACGTCCCTTCCGAAGTAATAGAGTTAAAAAATTAACGGTTAGAGGGGATAAACGAAGTCTTTCGGATACCTCTTCTAAAACCAGGCCCTTCTGGACAGGTGCAATGGAAGGATTAAAAAAAATATACCTTAAGGTTTCTTCACTCTCCAAAAGGCCGGAAAGCCTGGAAAGTTCTTCCCAGACTTCCTCAAGCTTACCCTGATTTTTTGCCAGATCTACCAGGGCTTTTGCATAACGTTTAGAAACTTTACTCGTTCTCAATTCAGATTCTCCATCCTTGCAATATACTCTTCGACCAATTTCTTTTGGTCGGACTCTGTTAGATCGGCACGTAGCTTTTTCTCGGCGATTTCCACAGCTAACAGAGCCGCAAAGGTTCTGAGTTCTTCCTTTGCTTTTTTCACCTCTTGATCCACTTCAAACCTTACCTGGGTCATCAATCTTTCTGCCTGTGTTTGAGCTTCGGCCAGAATTTTTTTCTTTTCTTCCAGGGCTTCTTGCTCGGCTTCTTGTTTTATTTTTAAAGCTTCTTCTTCCACGGAGAGCAATTTAGTTTGATAGGCCTCTGCTTTTTGGATGGCCTCCTCTTGAATTTCCTTGGCTTCTTTTAAAGCTTTTTGAATGTGTTCGGCATGATTATCCAGAAAATTCATCAGGGGTTTTCTTAAGGCAACGTAGAGAATTCCTGCGAAGATAACGAAATTGATCAACCGTTCCAAAGTTTCTGCTACAGATCCTCCTTCCGCCTCAGAATGTCCCCCTTCTTTACTACCTTTTTCAACTGCCAGGCTTAATCCGGCTGGCTGAACGACGCATAACAAACCTAAACAGATTAGAATTATAAACCCTTTTGTTAACATTTTCTAAAAACAGAATACGGCGGGCAGTAAACAGAAAACCATCACTTTAAAGGCCTTTTTTACCGCTTACCGTCCGTTATTTCTGCAGGATTTTCTCCACAATCAGATTAGAAAAGGCTTCCACCTGCTGTCTAATATCAGCCTTGGCCTTCTCCAGATCTGCCTGGATATCTGCTTTGGCCTTCTGGATTAACGCTTCACCCTTCCTCCGAGTCTCTTCGATAAGCCGCATCTTTTCATTTAAAGCTTCGGTCTGGATCTTCTTATGAAGTTCTTGAGCTTCCTTTCTGGCTTCCAGGAGTTTTTTGTTGTATTCTGCCTCCAGTTCCAGAGCCTTCTTTCTGGCTTCTTCGGCATCTTTAAACGCGCTTTTAATGGCTTCTTCCCTTTTCTCGAGCCAGTTTGTAATAGGTTTAAATACCAGCCGGGTCAAAATGAACATCAATACAAGGAAATTGATAATCTGAATAAGAAGGGTATAATCTAGTTTAATCACCTATTTAAATAAAGTCACAGACCTGCCAACGTTCCTGATTCTGGACTTACCTGGCAAAGTAATCCACTTCATTCCGGTCCCTTGATCCCTGCCCTCTGGATTCATTTACTTAGGCAAAGTAACCCAGCAGGAACGTAAAGCAAGTTTTGGACTCTAAGGCTTCTATAAGTTACCCGTTTCTTTGATATTCGTTGATATTCTTACAGTTTCAGGAATCTCCCGGAAAAGTTCTTTTATATAATAACACCCTGCTACGATTTTTTCACATAGAAGATTTTTTCATGTCAAGTTTTTTTTATGAATTTGCCTCCAAAGATTTGTAACTTTTCATTGACAACCTGCCTTTTTCATGGTTTCAAATAGTTAAAAAGAGGAGAAGCTTATGCCCGAACCCATTCCACTCATTACGCTGCTCACCGATTTTGGACTTCAGGATCACTATGTAGGAGTTATGAAGGGGGTTATCTACCAGATTAATCCCCAGGCTCGAATTGTGGATATTTGCCATAACGTCCGACCCCAGGATATTCTTCAGGCCGCCTTTTTATTAAGGGTTTCCTACGGTTACTTTCCCAAGAGAACGCTCCATGTAGTGGTGGTCGATCCGGAAGTCGGAACCAGCCGGCGTCCTATTCTGGTTTCGACGGAATCTTATTACTTTATTGCGCCCGATAATGGAGTTCTTTCTTATATTTATCAAACAGGGTCTGTTGGGGAGGTCCGTGAGATTACGGCTTCTCACTATTTTTTGCACCCGGTCAGTCAAACCTTTCACGGACGAGATGTTTTTGCTCCTGTAGCTGCTTGGCTATCCCGGGGAGTTGCTCCGAGTTCTCTGGGAGATCTTATTACCGATTATAAGAAATTTACTATTCCGGTTCCAACCCTGGTAAAAGAGGATATCCTCCTGGGACGAATCCTTTATATAGATCGGTTTGGTAACCTTGTTTCCAACATTACACGAAAGAATTTCACAGAACATCTGAATAAATCACCGGGGAAACGCTTTGTGATCCGAATTGGTGATCGGAACCTGACCAGGATTTGTAATTCCTATACCGAGGGAAGTGAAGGAGAACTTATAGCCATCTTTGGAAGCTCGGATTTCCTGGAATTTAGTATCAATAAGGGAAATGCAGCTAAAACCCTTGGCCTGCAAATAGGGGCCGAGGTGTTATGTAAAGTTGCTTAATACCCGAACTGCACACTTACGGTGGGCTAGATAAGCGGCAGGTAGAGTACGAAATAGCAGTGGGCCTCCATTCAAAGTTTGTAACTTTCTACGTCCTGAAGACGTGGAGTGCTTCGCCGGTAGTATGAAGCGCTATTTCATTCAATGGAATCTGTGATTCGCACTCCGGTAAAACCATTATGTATCGTAGAATAGCCCTTGTAGGATTGATTTTCTTTTTGGGTTTGGTAGGTTTATCGACTACTTTATGTTATGCCGGACCGGGAGTAGATGGGGTCAAAAAAGCGGGGGTATTGAAAGTCGGAAGTGACATTACCTATCCCCCTTTTGAGTATATGGAGGGGAATCAACCTGTTGGGTTTGATGTAGATTTAGCCTAGGCCATTGCAGAGGTACTCCCCTTCTGATGCATCTGGTAATTATCTATTATGCTTTACCTTCTTTGCATCCCAGTCTGAATCTTCCGGCTATTGTAGCCGGGATTGTGGGTATGGCTTTAAATAGTGCGGCTTACATTGCCGAGATTTTTCGTGCAGGTATTCAGTCCATCAGCAAAGGTCAGATGGAAGCAGCACGTTCTTTGGGAATGACCCATTTACAGGCCATGACCTATATTATTCTTCCCCAGGCTTTTCGGGTTTCTCTGCCGCCGCTCACAAATGAGTTTGTTAAAGGATTCTTCCCTGGTTTCTACCCTGGCCGTCTCCGAGTTACTGAGAAAAGGTCGTGAAATTGTAGCGTGGAAAGTAAACGTTTTTAGTCCCTACATGGGAGTTGCCCTTCTTTATTTGGCCATGACCCTTCCCATGACCAAACTGGCCAGATACCTTGAGAAAAGGGTTAGCGTGGGTTATAGCTGATGAGATCTTGCTGGAAAGGTGAGGATCCATGATTGAAATTCAGAATGTTTATAAAACCTATAAAACTCCCCATGGTCCGATCCGGGCTTTAATAAACGTTAGTAACTCGACTAAAAGCGGAGAGGTGGTGGTGATTAGCGGTCCCAGCGGTTCGGGTAAGAGTACCCTGCTTCGCTGCTTAAATCGCCTGGAGGTCATCGATCAGGGTAAGATTACCATTGATGGGATTGTTTTGAATGATCCCAGGACAAATATTAACAAAGTAAGGGAAGAAATTGGAATGGTTTTTCAACAGTTTAATCTCTTCCCTCACAAGACGGTTCTTCAGAACACCACGCTGGCTCAGAGGGTTGTAAGAAAGCGATCCCGAGAGGAAGCCGAACGAATTGCTCGGGAATTACTGGAAAAAGTTGGAATTCCCGAAACAGGAGAGAGCCAAACTTTTTTAAGCCAGATCCTGTGATCGAATCGTACTCACTTTTCTCTTGACAAACCCGCGAGAAGTTTAGTATTCTTTATACAACTCCGTCACTTTTGTCTGTAAATTTAGTAAGCTTAAACTGAGACGAACGATTGAAATTAAGCGAAGGAACTTACCTCCCACCTATCGGAAGAAGGCGGTGTAGCTCAGCTGGTTAGAGCACGCGGCTCATATCCGCGGCGTCCGGGGTTCGAGTCCCTGCACCGCCACCAAATGTACGTGTGTTAATTAAACTCTTCCTCTTTCTTTCAAAAGAATGGCATGCAGTTAACAGGTACGAACAAATCAAAATTTCTTGAAAAAATTCTCCATATTCTAAAAAAATACCCCATGCTAGAGGCAGGCGATCATCTCCTCGTAGGGGTCTCCGGAGGGATGGATTCGGTATCACTTTTGCATGTTTTAAATCGGTTAAAATCCACCTTAGGGTTTAGACTGCATGTGGCTCATTTTAATCATAACCTTCGAGGTACAGAATCCCTTCGAGATGCCCGGTTTGTAGAAAAACTGGCCTGTGAGTGGGGTCTTCCTTATACTTTAGGTTCCGACTCTGTCAAAGATTTTGCTCAATCCCAGAAGATGTCCATTGAAGAAGCCGCCAGAACCCTTCGCTATAGGTTTTTTTACCGGACCGCCGAAAAGGTAGGAGCCAACAAAATTGCCACGGCCCATACGGCAGATGATCAGGCCGAAACTTTACTTCTTAGACTTTTACAAGGGGCTGGACTGGATGGATTAAGCGGAATTCGCCCCATGTACAGCCATCTAGAGAACATCACCCTTCCCTTACAAGGAGGCGAGGAAAAGAAGGTCTCCTGGAGCGGGCAGATTATTCGCCCTTTTCTTCAAATCACCCGGGAGGAGATCCGGTCCTTTGTCGAACAGGAAGGATTGGAGTACGTCCAGGACTCTTCGAACCTGGACAGGCGCTATTTACGGAATAAGATCCGATGGGATTTGTTGCCTTTGCTTAAACGGGAATTTAATCCAAACATTATAACGCGATTGGTCGTTACGGCCAATTTACTTCGAGATGATCTCCATCTGCTCGAGGAATTAACCGAGGCCTATTACCCTCAGGTTTGTAAGATGGAAAGAAATGGAGAAATTCGGATCGAACTCCCTCGGTTTACCCGACTTCATCCGGCGCTCCAAAAACGTATTCTACGAAGAAGTTTCGAAGAGTTGACCGGATTTATCCAAGGACTTAAGAGCACCCATGTGCAGGCTGCTGTGGAGTTGTTGAATTCCAGAGAAACAGGGAAATCCATCCACTTGCCCGGAGGGGTAATCCTCCAACAGAGCTATGGACAGGGGGTTATGCTCAAAAGACCTCCAGAAACTCAAAAACCTCCCTCTCTCCGATCTCCACTTTTAACCGAAGATCCCGGAAGGGTCAGTTTATGGGACAGGGAAGTAGCTTTATCTGAAGAAATTCTACAGGTTCCCGGTATACAGAACCAAAAAGGCTTGATCTTTAGCACCCAAGTTCTTAGTGTAAAAGATAGGGATGCTCAGAATTTACTCGAAACCCTGGACGAGCAATCCCAAGATCTTACCTTTCCATTTCTCTTCTTTTCTCAGGAGGGAAATAGGAAGGAGGTTGACTTTTGGAGTAATAGATCGGATGATTTTAAAAAAATTCAGGTTCTACAACCTCAAAAAATTACCGTTTTTTTTGATTATCACAAGTTACGATTTCCCCTGAGAATTCGAAAAAGGAAGCCAGGAGATCGTTTTCAACCATTGGGGATGAAAGGACGAAAAAAATTACAGGATCTGCTGGTGGATCTTAAGGTTCCCAGGGAAAAGCGAGATTTAATTCCTATCTTGGAAGATGAAGAGGGGATTATCTGGGTAGTGGGTTATCGTATAGCCGAACGGGTCAAAGTAGACTCTACAACAGAAAAAATCCTGGTTTGTACGGTAATGCCTTCTGAACAAAAGGACGACTTACCTTGAAAGCATTTATGTAAAGGGGGTATAGACGTTGAACACTTCGTTTTATAAAAATCTTGCTTTATGGTTAGTGATTGTGGTCGTAACTATTTTACTTTTCGATTTATTTAACAGCAAACCTGAAATCTATCGCAAAATTGTTTTCAGTGAATTCATGGACCGCGTGGATGAGGGAAATATCAAAGAGGTGGTCATTTCAGGAAATTTAATCCGTGGAAGGTTAACCGATGGGTCCAGATTTGAAACCTATGCCCTGGAGGATCCGGAACTTGTAAAGAAGTTACGTAAGCAAAAAGTCGAGATTATTGTAGAACCTGAGGATAAAAGCTCCTGGTACCAATATTTATTGACCTGGTTGCCGATGCTGGTCTTCTTGGGGGTCTGGTTTTTCTTTATGCGACAAATGCAGATAGGAGGAAGTAAAGCCCTCTCCTTTGGTAAAAGCCGGGCCCGACTTATGAGTGACCAACAAAGAAAAGTTACGTTTAAAGATGTCGCCGGAATTGATGAGGCTAAGGAAGAATTGGAGGAGATCATTGAGTTTCTCAAAGATCCTCATAAGTTTCAAAAGCTGGGAGGTCGAATTCCTAAGGGAGTTCTGTTAGTCGGACCTCCAGGAACGGGTAAAACTTTATTAGCCCGGGCCATAGCCGGTGAAGCGGATGTTCCTTTCTTTAGTATCAGCGGGTCGGATTTTGTGGAGATGTTTGTTGGCGTGGGGGCTTCTCGGGTTCGAGATCTGTTTGAGCAGGGGAAGAAAAACGCACCCTGTATCATCTTTGTAGATGAAATTGATGCGGTGGGAAGACATCGGGGAGCCGGCCTGGGGGGTGGTCACGATGAACGCGAACAGACTTTAAACCAACTCCTGGTTGAAATGGATGGCTTCGAGACCAATGAGGGGGTTATTATCATAGCCGCTACGAACAGACCCGATGTTCTAGATCCTGCTCTTCTGCGTCCAGGACGTTTTGACCGTCAGGTGGTCGTTCCCAGCCCGGATTTGAAGGGCCGTATAGAAATTCTCAAGGTTCATACGCGAAAAGTCCCCCTGGCCAATAACGTAAGTCTAGAAGTAATAGCCAGAGGAACTCCGGGTTTCTCTGGAGCCGATCTGGCCAATCTCGTCAATGAAGCTGCCCTCCTGGCTGCTCGAAAGAATAAATCTGCTGTCGAAATGGTTGATTTTGAAGATGCCCGGGATAAGGTTCTAATGGGCTCAGAACGAAGAAGTCGGGTTATCACCGAGGAGGAAAAACTGATTACAGCTTATCATGAAGCCGGACATGCTCTGGTTGCCAAACTTCTACCGGAAACCGACCCGGTCCATAAAGTCACCATTATCCCAAGAGGAATGGCTCTGGGGGTAACCCAATATCTACCGGTAGATGATCGTTACATGCGGTCTAAGACCTATTGTTTGAATGCGATTGCTTCGGCTCTGGGTGGTCGTGTGGCAGAGGAAATTATTTTCAAAGAAACCACCACCGGGGCCTCTAATGATCTGGAAAAAGCAACTGAGTTGGCCAGAAAAATGGTTTGTGAGTGGGGAATGAGCGAAAAGATGGGACCCATAACCTTTGGTAAACGTGAGGAGCATATCTTCCTGGGTCGGGAATTTGCTCAACGTCAAAATTATAGCGAGGCTACGGCAGTTGAAATAGATAGGGAA
Source organism: bacterium (assembly GCA_030550175.1). Taxonomy (GTDB): domain Bacteria; phylum Moduliflexota; class Moduliflexia; order Moduliflexales; family JAUQPW01; genus JAUQPW01. The sequence continues at coordinate 1,020 of JAUQPW010000030.1, read as the reverse complement.
GTACGAAGAATTGTTATGGAAAATCTGGAGCAGGCCAAAATGTTGTTAACCAAGCATATCGATAAACTCCATGCCATTGCTAAAGCTCTCTTAGAGAAAGAGGTCTTAAATGGTGCCGAACTAGATAGCATTGTTTATGGAACCGCTACGGTCTGATTCGGTACTGAGTAAAGAATACTGAATGACGGGCGAGAACGCCCGCGCTCCCAGAAGGGCAAAAATACCTACACTCCCATTCAGAACTCTTTATTCAGTACCCCCTACGCTTGTAGGAGGGCATTGAAAATGGTTAAAGAAATAAAATTTCCACGACGTGGAAAACTTGTCGTTGGAATTATGTCCTCCAATATAAACCTCATCGACGATACCGAACAAAAATTAGTCAAAAAATTTGGTAAAACAGATTTTGAAAGCTCTCTAATTCCCTTCAATCACACCGATTATTACACCGAGGAGATGGGGGAGGGATTACAAAAAAAATTTGTGAGTTTTTCAGAACTCATAGCCGTAGAAGATCTCCCGTATATTAAGATATTTACCAATGACTTGGAAAAACGAACCATGAAAGATGGAAAAAGACAGGTCAATATTGACCCGGGTTATCTGACTCACTCCCAATTGGTTCTGGGAACTACCAAAGCCTACGCCCATAGAGTTTACCTCAAAGAGGGTATCTACGCAGATCTTACCTATATCTGTAAGAGAAAGAAACTCCAACCCCTGGATTGGACTTATCCTGATTTTAGAGACCCTAATGTTATCCTCTTTTTCCAGAAAGTGCGGGAGCGATACTTAAAACAAATACGCGTAAGTCGATAATAAGTTTTAAAATGCCCTAAATTTCTATACCTTTGCTGTTTTTAACTGTTTATCCCCAAAGGACCCTGAAGAGTGTGGAAATGTAGGGGGATGTAAGGGTAGGGAGGTAGGGGAGTGTGGGGGTGTGGAAGTGTGGGAGTATAGGAGTGTAGAGGTGAAAAATATTGGATTATACTCTCCTACACGTCCCTACCCCCCTAC
>JAUQPW010000029.1 GCA_030550175.1 bacterium | reverse complement strand
AAAAGCTCGCCTTGCCCCAAACTTGCCAACTTATGATAAATATCTAGCCCCTTAGCATAGTTTTTTGTGTCTTGCAGGTAGATACAACCCAGTGCGTTGAGCAAATCGATATTGTCCGGGTCAAACGCCAAAGCTATGTTATAAATTCTGGCTGCTTCCGGGGTCATGATATTTTTCCTTAAATAATAATTTGCTGCAGCCATTACGATGGCTTTCTGATGAGGTCTAAGAAATAACGCTCTTCTTAGCGTGGGTAGATCCAGTTCCAGGATATCTTTTTTCGCTTTGCCATGAAGTTTAACGATAAGTGGATAAAGCCAAACCTTGTGGGGATGGTGGTTCAGGATTTTGCGATATACCTCAAGAGCCCTTCCGGGATTTCGGGATAGCCGATAAAAATATCCTTTCAGGTAAGAGATAAGAAGATTTTCTTCCATAAGAGTTGTCTCCTCCTTTCTCAATGAAGCTTTAAAAAGTTCTGGAAACCTGCCTGCTTTAAAGTTTTTGGGAGAGGGTCATTTGATTTGCCGTTTAATTAACATACGTCAATCAAGATGTCAAGAGAGAAGATAAAAAATTTTTTACCTTCGACCTCTATTCTATTATAACAGATTGAAAATTAATAAAATATGTAAATCAAACAAATGTTTAATAATTATCCTTAGACGAAAAATGGAAGGGAATCGTATTGAAATTTTTTCCGAAAGGCTTTCAAAGAAAAGTAATAAACGTTAGACGAAGGGAAAGAAAAGGGTGTTAAGCCCGATGGAAAGGCGGATAGCGCTTATCTTACCCTTTATTTAGAAATTTTTCTTTTTTTCCTAATTTTTTCTTGACAGCCATATAAATACCCAGTACAAAATGGGGTGTATTACTGCAGCAGGGTAGTTTTCAACTTATGCGGGCGGTTATTGTATCACTCGGGCTCCACGGGTTACTCTACAAAGGGTAGAGTGCGGACGAGAGCACCGGTGACAACCAAAGGCGGACATGGGTCATCAAGATAACATGTCCGGCCTTCATGAAACCAAAAGGAGGGTTTCCTATGAGAAAATATTCAGCTATTTTACTTACCATAACTTTCATGTTCACGGCTTCGGTTGTTTTAGCCGATTCTTCCGCGGATAAAATTAAGAATTGTCCTCCTGAGAATTGGTGTGCCTACCATCGAACCGTGGATACAGCCTGGCGGTATAGCCCCTTGGATCAGATTAATACCAAAAATGTTAAGGATTTACGTCCTGCCTGGATTTTCCAACCCGGCGATCCCCGGATGGGTTTACACAGCACCCCCCTGGTTATTGACGGGATGATGTATGTATCGACCAACCCATCAACGGTTTGGAAACTGGATGCCAAAACCGGTGAGAGGCTCTGGGCCTGGGTTCCAAAAATGGATGAGGCCGTAGTTTCCCGTTCATTCTTCGCCCATACTCGAGGCCTGGCAATCGGTGATGGACGAGTTTATATGGGTACTGCCGATGGCCGGGTGGTAGCCCTGGATGAAAAAGACGGTAAGGTCATATGGGACAAGCAATTAGTAAACTCTAAAAAGGACACGGTCGGTTTCAGCGGGGCTGGTACCTTTGTAAGCTCCGATCTGCTCGTTATCGGGCAGAATGGTGGGGAATATCCCATCGAGGGTAAAATCTTCGGTCTTAACCCCAAAACCGGCGATATTAAGTGGATCTTCTATACCACCGGGCGAGATGACCCTAAAGCCCTGGCGACCTGGGGTGGAGACTCCTGGAAGTATGGCGGAGGAGGATCCTGGCAACCTGGAACGGTTGATTACGAAAACAACCAGATTCTCATAGGAACTGGTAACCCCAATCCAGACTATGATTACTGTGGTGACAAGTGTAGAGATCCTAAAGCCGATGGTTGGCGGCCTGGAGATAACCTCTATACTTCCTCTACCGTTGCTTTAGATCTGAATACCGGTAAGCTGAAATGGTATTTCCAGGAAGCACCCAGTGATCCCTATGACTACGATGCTGCTCCGGGAGAATATGTAATCTTCCAAGATGACAAGGGTCGAAGACTCGTCCTTCATCCCGGCAAAAACGGATTTAACCATGTCCATGACCTGAAAACCGGTAAACCCATCAATGTCTATCCCGATATGAAAAACTTCAACTGGACCAGTGGCTTTAATTTGGAAAAAGGCGAATGGGAAAACATGCTGTGGCCAAAGCCTGGAGAGAAAACCCTGGTTTGTCCGGCCATCGACGGAGGACATAGCTGGAATGCCGGTACCTATAGTCCACAAACCAAGTTGTTTTACCGCATTGCCAATGAATGGTGCATGTATCTGACCATTGCTCCAAAAGGTGGCGGAACGACCATCACGGCCGGTGCTGAGACCCGTATCCTGGAACCTTTTGTACAGGCCTTTATGAATGCTGAATGGATCGGTACTACTCCTCCCAACGATAAAACCCATGGCCGTCTCACAGCTCGTGATCCACTCACCGGGAAAATCGCCTGGGAGAAACGGTATGATATCATCCCGCATTCAGCCCTTTTATCCACGGCGGGTGGTCTGGTCTTTGTGGGTACCACCGATGGTTGGGTTGAAGCATTGGATGCCAAGACGGGAGATAGACTGTGGCGGTTCAACAATGGTTCTGGTCATAATGGAGGTATTATTTCCTACGCAGTGGACGGTAAACAGTACATTGCCGTGGCCAGTGGTCATGGTTCCTATGTGGGTCGTGCCCTTGCCGATCATTACCATAAGGATCAGATCATTAATATGAAGGAAAGCGCCGCCATCGTCGTTTTCTCTCTCCCATAAGATAAGTTAAACGCTGAAAGGTGGGACAAGAATATCTTCCTTCTTTCTCTTGTCCCACCTTTTTTCTTGATATTTTTGTTCAAGAACTTGAATTAAATAAGTTGCAATTCTTTATTTTTTACCCGATATTCTTTATCGATATCTTCTCAAGAATATTTTCTTTCATTACCACCAGGGAACGTGAGTTAAATAATCTATCTTCTTTCTTGTAAACAGCTAGGCAAGAGATTTTGATCTTATTTAATTCACGTTCTTAACAAAAAGGAGACCCAGACGTGACATTCGACCGGTACAAAGGGTGGGTACTTTTGCTTGCAATCACCCTCATCATTTCGCTTGGAACAGGCATTAAAGGATTTAACGTTTTTGCCATGGAAAAGCAAAAAGAAGAACAAAAATCTGATAAACCCGCAGAAGAACAAAAATCAAGTCAACCTGCACCTGCCGAAGAGCAAAAAACAGATAAACCTGCAGAAGAACAAAAATCGGAAGAGAAGAAACTTTCCATGCCGATTCCCTCTTCTAATCCCTTATCGGGTAAACCAGAAGCCATAGAAGCCGGACGTAAGCTTTATTTTACCTGGTGTACCCAATGCCATGGTCCAAAAGCCAATGGTGAATCCCGATTTGGTAATTATGCCGCCGATTTACGCAAGTTTTGGCGGGGTTATAGCGAGTTTGTTACGATCGTAAAGAACGGGAGACCTCAAAGACAAATGCCCCCCTGGAAGGAGGTTCTCAACGAACAACAAATTGGTCAGATCGGGGCATACCTGGAAACACTGGCCATTGAAGGAGCCAACTGGAAAGATCCTGGGAAGTAATAAGGAGGAAACATGAAGACGATTTGCCTTGTATTGTTGCTAGGAAGTATGATGATTGGACTGGCCTATGCGGCTGAAGAATCTTCTGGAGGTTACACTAATAAACCCGAGGGAGAACAAACTGAGTACCTGAAAACTTTGAAAGAAGGTTCCTGGCTATGTACAGGACCAGAAGCCTATGACCAGGCCATTGAAGAACAACGAAAATGGCAGGGTAAAGATCTGGAGGAGTTAAAAAAACAATTGCTGGATAAAAAACTCTGCATGTATTTAGACCATGAATACGCCGAGAAGATCATGCATCCCTCGGTTAAAGTCCTTGAACGTCAGGGGGATAAAATCAAGGTAACCTTCGCCGTGGAGTTTCGTAAGCGCTTTGAGCTTCTCCATCACCAGATCTCACGGATAGTACTTGCCGGATGGACCGATGAGAAGAACTTGATAGATTATATCCCCTAAATCTTTAACCGGAGTTGAGCTGAAATTGTTTTGCTTATCCAGGGGCAAGAAGTAACCCTTTTACCAACCTGATCTGAGGGTTATAGCTACCCCCACGTGGGCTTCCATAAAATCCATAAAAAATGGAAGCCCACGAGACGCTGTAACCGATAGAGGTAGTTAATCCATTTCGATATTTTTTTATTTTTGGCTGTTTTTCTTTTCTATCCCGCTTTTATCTTATCGAAGAATACCCTTCCAATTCTTTCAAATAATTTCTTTTTCAAACACTTTCTTACCCCTCACTTTCTTACCCCTTTCAAAGGGGAATTCTAAAGGAGCGATGCCTCGTAAGTCGCCCCTCAAGAGGAGTAGAGGGGTGTTTTTTCTCTTATTTACTAAATTAATACCGATTCATAGCGGATGTATCCATATCAATTTAGTAGGTGGAAAAAGAAACACCCCCCAGGGGGGACTTCAGCAGCAGCACCCCCACATCGGTCCCGCCCCCCTTCCCCCCGTATACGGGGGGATTAAAGGGGGGGCCAGGGGGGTGTTCAGACAGAAAAAGTGACACCTACTAAATTGTTACAGTTACTAGCGGATTAGGATTCTTGACAAGGGGAAGCTGGTGAGTATAATTTAAAACGTAGCATAGATTTTAATTGGCGTGTATTTTGGCGTGTATTAATGTTAAAGGAGAAAACAGAGGAAAAAAAATAAGAGTTAAAATTATGATGGGAGTTATGAACGTTCATTCGGAAGAAAAAAGAAAGTATCGAGAAAAACTGGCCCTATTAGATCAACAGGTTCGTCAGGTCATGGTGGGATATGATAAGTTAGTCCGTCGGATTCTTTATGGTCTTTTCTCCGATGGTCAGAAAACCCTGGGACGGACTACCTGTGCACATCTTTTGCTTTTAGCTTATCCGGGCCTTGGAAAATCTACGGCTGGGGAGACCATCGCTCACCTCATTGGAGGTGCTTTTCGAAGAATTCAGTTGGTAGCCGATATGTTACCCTCGGATATTCTTGGGACTCCCATTCTTGAAAGCCCCAACGGTAAAAAAGAGTTCGCATTTCTACGGGGTCCGATTTTTTCCAATAATGTACTCCTGGATGAGATTAATCGAACTCCGCCTCGCACTTTAAGTGCTGCCCTGCAAGCCATGGCAGAGGGAAAAGTAGATGTCGGTCACGAACGTTTTTTTATCGAGGATCCCTTTTTTGTTATTGCCACGCAAAACCCTCTGGAGCAGGAAGGGACTTATCCTCTTCCGGAGGCCCTTCTCGATCGATTTGCCATGCGGGTCATCCTGGATTACCTCTCAGAAGAAGACGAACTGGCTCTATCAAAACGTGAAGACTCCTTCGCCAGATTATCCCTCAAACCGGTCATGGAAAAAGAAGAGGTAATAGCCATACGGGAGTTTATCCGCTCCCACGTTTACGTAGATGATGCCTGTAGAGCCTATGCGGTACGATTAGTCTATGCAACCCGGCCCAAGGCAGGCGGTGAAGAGGTAGCCCTTCATAGGGATTGCCTTCAAGATCTTTATGTAGGAAACCGCTCACCGGTTTTAGTGGGATGTTCCCCCCGAACCCATCTCGTCCTCATCAACTTGGCTAAAACCAGGGCCTTTCTGGAAGGACGAGATGAGGTCTGGTACGAAGACATTCAAGATCTCGCCTTCGATGTATTCAATCACCGGATTGTACTGGACAGCACACTCCTGGCTCAAAGGGTGAGTAAACCCATTCAATATCTGGATGAAAACTTGATCCCACAAGGGGAAAAGATATTCGACCTGCGAGATGATATTGGATTTCTACGTCAGGTTGTTCGGAGAATCCTTCGAGGGGTCCCTATCAAAGTTATCACATAATAGCCTGGGAGACCTTCAGGCGCTGTCCCTTATGAAGGAATACTTAAAAACGGACGGTAAATAATTTGTAACTATTCAGACCCTCCTCCGAGGCTTCGGGAGAGGGGAGAAACGGAGAAAAGAGATTCTAACCCCTTACCCTCTTCCCTCTCCCATGCTGGAAGAGAAGGTAAGGATAAACAATTACAGTAATTTTAGTACTCTAACCCTTATACATTATGAAAAAATCTACTTTCTTATCCTTATCCCTTTGCCTGGTTTTAATCTTTCTCCCCTTTGATGGGATTCCTGTGAGATTCCTCAACAAAATCCAAAATTTCCCTCTCCTTCTTCGATCGGATTCAGGACAGGCTTTTGCCCAAAGTCAGATGGGTCCAAGTCGAGGGCAGAAACCCCTTTACTATCAACGGGAACACTTTGTGTGGATCCGGGTTGAAAACGATCGATTTAAACAGGAGGATCTCTTCCCGTTCCTTTCCCGCCAACGGATAGTGATTGTTTTGGAACAACCCGATGATTCTCAAAAAGAAAGGGTACAAAACTTTCTGAAGAAGCCTCCGGAGGATTTTCCAGAAATAGATACTTTTCAAGCCTTGCCCTCTCCGGAAAAGGAAGAAGTTTATGCCATTGGATATCTTGCGGCGGATGCAAACCCCAAAATAAAGACGGCTCCAGAATTTGAAGCTTACCTGGTAACCTTCAAGGATATCCTGGCTGTGGAAAAACTCTTGGTTGTTCTGGACAATCTGGCTCAAATACCCGGATTCGATTTTGTACTGCCGGTTTTTTTATTTCCGGATAAAATGGTTGCTCCCTTCGTCCAATTTGAGGTGGAATTCCTCCCTCCAGAACTCATCCCGGGAGGAGTTACCCAAATCAGAGAGACTAATGAAGCGAACTATGTCAAGGAAATAGGACATAACGATAATTTTAAAACTCCCATGGTCTTACAGTTAAAGAAAGGAGCCCCCACCAATATTCTGGCTACCGTCCTTCGTTACCAACAAATGTCCGGAGTGGTGAAGCGTGCTAAACTTCGGTGGTTGAGGTTACGTATGCCCGTTGAAGTCCAGGCTCAACCCGTTGGAATCAACACCTTCGGTATTTGGGAACCGATTCACTACACCTTGCGAATCGAACGAGACCAGGATGTCAAGCTATTACCGAAAACCTTTACAAAAGAGGCCGTTTATGCTTGGATTTCTGAAAATACACGTCTTCCTGATGAACTTATTCAAGTAGATCAGATTGAAAAAAAGACCCAAAACCTCCAAGACGGTAGGATCCTTGAGGAAGTAGCCATCATTTTTCGTTTATCTAAAACAGGCACTTATATTCTTCCGGCTTATCCTGTCCAGGTAGCTTATAAAGAATTGAATGATCAAAAACGTATTAAGGTCTTTCGGGGAAGCATGTATACGGCCATTACTATTCCAACCCATCTTCCTCAACGGCTTACCAGGATACCCGGCCAGCTCATTTCCTTAACCCCGCATAATGTACCCTCCTGGATTGTACCAACCGGAGCCACCTTAGGAATTTTACTCTTTATAGTCGGAATGATAGGAACCTGGAGCTTATCCCGACGGTCTCTAGATCTGGCAAAATTAGAACAGGAATCTTACTCTCTAGACCGGCTCCTTAAAGCTCTGGTCACAAAATATCAAGGGCGTCTTAAAGAAGCCCAGAGAATGCTGGAATCTTTAACTTTTCAAGGTAATATGAATCAGGAAAGAGAATGGCTTCACTTCCTGATCATTCTCTTAAAACAACTTCTTGGAGAGCGCTACTATCAAGATGAGGCGCATTTCTTGGGTGGATTAGGCACTTCAAGTGAATCTATCAAGCAGTATATGAAACGGGTATCTCCCCGGCAAGCCTCAGGAATGGTTTTAGATCCCGATAAAGATCCTGCTGCCGAAGCATTGAGCCTGTTACATTCCCTCGAGAAACAGGTTCTTAAAAAATCCTTATCCCTTTCAAATACCGAGGCTCAAAGCTTACTGGCCAGGGTAGAAGAGATTACAAAACAGATTCTTTAAAAAATGCTTCACTTTCAATATCCCATAGCCTTCTTGCTTTTACTTCCGCTGATACTTCTTAAGTGGCTCCCCCGGCGACAGGTACCCCCCCATCTTTCTCTGGGTATTCCCCCTCAGGTGAGGATCCAAGCCCGGGAAGTTGCAAGACCTCGCCGGATTAAAAATCTTCCCTCTTACTGCCTGTATGCTTTCCTCTTCATTTTAATAGTTTTAATGGCTGAGCCTTTTTTGGGAAAAAAAGAGACTTATGAAGTTAAAGAAACCCGCAGTATTCTGATTCTTTTAGATACCTCTGCCAGCATGACCCAAACTAGGTTATTGGAAATGGTCGTAAGGGACGCCCTGGTCGATTTTATTTATAAAAGACCTAAGGAAGACCGCATGGCCCTAGTACGGTTTGACTCCGATGCGAGCGGTGGTATTTTTACCCGGAACCACGCAGGGTTGATTATGGAGGTTACCCGACCCTCAGTCATTCAAGAGTTTAATTTAGACAGTCTGGATCAGACGACTTCCAAAGAGAAAGGAACTCAAATCGGTCTGGGTTTGTTTAAAGCCCTGGCCAGTTTTCTTGAAGATGAAGTTGAGACCCGCATGGCCGTACAACAATTCGACCCTGTAGAACAAGATAAAATCTATCAAGAACTCCAAAACGACCTTCAACGGTTTCTCTGGCATTGGCGGCAGAAAAATAATGAAGAGATCTATCCGCTTAAAATTCCCCTCGTCTCCAGGCTTGAAGAGGTAGGCCTCGGCAAAGCGCTTATTGTTGTGACCGACGGACAGCTTCTAGATCCAACTTCTCCGGCGGAGCGGGTTGATTATCTAAAAATTCTTGATTATTATGAACGATTAGGATTCCATCATGTCTACTTTGTCAGCCTTAAAAATCGTCCTTATCAGTTGGATGCGCATTTGGATAAGAATCCCTCCTGGAAAGCTTACACCTGGGATAGTACGGCGACCGGCTTACAAGATATGTTTCAAAAGATCGCAAAGGATATGGATGGAATGGAACAGGGTAAAGGTGTCGTAGCAACGCGAATCAAAGAACAACCTCTGTTCCACGTGTTTTTACCCAGCTTGCTCTTACCAGGGCTGGCTGTAGGCTTACGATTTCAAAAAAGATTTAAGCACTTTCCTTAAAATCTATTTTTTGCCCGGTATCCGTAATAAAAAGCAAAGACAATGGATAACGGCCAACAGGTAAAAACCGATGAAAAATAAACTTTTAAGAGTTCTTTTTGATACAATGATTCTCCTGGGAGTAGCCCTGGGGGTGATGAGTTGGGTCTATTACAGACAGCAACAGCTACTGGGTGAAGCAGAGGTACTTGCCACCGAAGGAAAATTTGCAGAGGCCCTGAATGCCTATCGGAAGGCAGATACCCAATACACCCAAACGTTTTTAGGCATTCCCCAGGGACCTATTTTGAATGTTCTCGATCGATTGGGGGTTGAAACCCGTTCTTACATTCAACTTCGACTGGCGGAGATGGAATTTCGAGAAGGCGAACGTTTATTGGCGTTATATGGACCTGTGCAGCTTGTTTCTTCCAACGTTCCGATTACCAACCCCTTAGATAAAGATCGTACTGATAAACCCTCTATCGAGGAGGTCATGAAACACTTTAATGCGGCTGAAAATCAATATAAACAAATTCAGGAACAGACCCGAAACCCCTACTGGCAGTTTGTGGCAACCGTCAACGGAGTCCGGGCCATAGTTCCGACTTTTCTTGTAAAAGATTTTCTTGAAAAGCAACCCAGGAACTCCTCCAGTTTAAGGCAAGGGTTGGTATATGCCGTCAAATCACTCCAGAGAACCCTTCAGGCACTTTATGCCGATCAAGTCCGTGCTTCTCTAGCCGATGAATTAAATGCGGTACTTCTATTAGAAACTCTGACCCGCTTCCAGCAGAACCCTGAGATCGAAGAAAGAGAACGCAAGCAAATCGAAGGCATTCTCAAAGACGCCCTCACGATGCCGGAAATAGAGCCCCTTGGAGAAATGCTTAAAAAGGGAAATCTCGAATCCAAATCGCTCTCTCCGGAAGAGGAGAATACCATGAAAGAATTCCTTTTGGATAAGAACAAAAGTCCCAATGTAATTTCAGAACAGGGGAGCCGGCCTCCGGATACCTCAGGTTCTAAAGCCGGTCCCGGCAGTGCCGATGCAGGTAGCGAGGGACAGTTGCATTAAAGTGCATTAAAGCACCTAAAGTGGGGTAAAGTACCTGAAATGATAAACAATAAAAACTTTGACTTAGGTCGGGTAGTTTAGATATCCGGCCTGGGGAAAATAAGGAGTTTGCCGGAAGGTTGGAAAAACGAACCCGGGAGTTCGTCAGACAAATAATTCATCCAACTCTGTAGAGATATGACCTGGGAATATCCTTGGATTTTATGGGGACTAGTCACTATTCCGTTCCTGATAGGCCTTTTTTTGAGTCTGTGGCACCAGAAAAAAGCCGTCTGGGATATATGGTGTAAGCTTCCTTTTGTACGCAGGCAAAGCGTACTTCTTCCAAAGAAGAAGTATTTTCTTACCACAAGTCTTTTCCTTATCGGTTTCACACTCAGTATGCTCGGTTTTGCTTCACCGGTTATTCAACGTTCTGCCTGGGAACCCATCTGGGAGAACGTAGTTTTGGTCATTCTATTAGATGTTTCCAGAAGTATGGAGGCCCCCTATCACCCCGATGGGGAAAATGCGACCAGTCGCTTTGCAGAAACCAAAAAGAGTCTCCAGGAATTTATTTCTTCCCTCCCTAAAGGGATCAAGATCAGTCTGGTTCCTTTTTCCGAGTATGCAGTTCCCATTACCAGTGGTTTTAGTGATGATCATGATGAAATCATTGCCAAAATTCGACATCTTCCACGTAACTTTTTTTATAAACAGGGTACCGATCTGGTTACGGCTCTGCAAGAAGGGTTTAATCTGGTAGATACCTTTTTACGAATCCATAAAGAAGATACCCTTACCTCCTCAACTCCCCCGATTATCTCCTTGATTTTGATCAGCGATGGAGATAGACCTCTCACACGGGATATATATAATCTCCTCGCCAGGCGGGGAAGTAGCATTCCAGTTTTTACCATTGGAATCGGATCTGAAGACCCCACTTACATTCCAGATCCCCTTTCTCCCCTGGGCTATCTCACGGATCAAAAGGGTCAACCGGTCACAACGGCCCTTAAGGCAGATGTTCTTCAATTTATCGCAGAGAAAACAGGTGGGACTTATTATACCCTTGAAAACCGTGGGGAATTATTTGCAACGCTTCAGGACATCATCCAAAAACAGGGGAGTCAAAACCAACGAGAGTATACTTATCCTTATCCGCTTCGTTCTTTTTTCTTTTTGGGTGCTTTCGTTCTCCTTCTTATTTTTTATAGGCTGGAGGGGGGATGAAAGGAAAATAAAATCTGATTGAGATTAGGCATGCAAATACCAAGATTACCGGATCATGTAAAAATGAAAATAAAGCGGATTTTTTTGATGGGATTCTTTATCCTGGGGATACCTCAAATAATCGTTGCTCAAGCTCTTCCACAAACCCCTGTTTTCATAGGATGGAGGATCGGGAGAAATCCATTGCCGGCAGATGAAGACCCGAAGACCTTTGTGCGTATCGTTACCTCTCCTACGAAAGTTTCGGTAGGAGAGATGTTTACCATCGAAGCCGAAGGAGGACCTGTCCCCGGCAGTTTTACGAATCTAAACTGGGGATCGGCGACTCTTATCCAATCAGAAACGACGGTAATCGAACCTTTACTAACTCCGAGATTAAAACTGACTTTAACTTTAAAGGCTGACACTCCGGGAGATGTAGTCATAACAATCGGATATTCTTATAATTCTGGAATCCCGGTCCAGGCCGATGTGAAGGTTACGGTTTTACCGAAAATTCTTCGGGTCACCTTCGATCCACCCAAAGCCTGGCCTTTGGACGATATTTTAGTGCGAAGTACAGCCTCGGCAGAGACACTCCCTCCCGATCGAACAGTAAAATGGTCTATTATAGGAAATACCTATGGAGCAACCATCGACAGTAACACCGGAGTGATTACCCCGGCAGAGGGCAGAAGTGGCTCCATCACCGTGCGGGCCACAGATGCTGCAGAACCCACTGTATTTACAGATAGTATTTTAACCATTCAGGCTGTTCCGACCGGTATAGCCAGTTCCCAGGTATTTGTAACACCTTTATCGAGGTATTATGGCGGACATTGGCTTCATACCTTTACCAGCTCAGGGGGGAGTTTAGAAGGTATTTATATTGGGGAAACCATCAGAACCATTACCAAGCCTTCGCCCTTCCGAGGAATTTTAGGTCTCACCTATGATCCACCTGCCAAACCGTCGGGTCCGACGGTCCCTTATGAAGGGAGTTCATGGGTTCTGGATGCCGAAGGAACTATGAAAGTGGCAGATGCTTATAGAATTGCTAAATCTTCCATAGACGCCAGGGATTTTTTATCTGGGTCTTCCAAAGCAGGCCTGCCCCAAACCCATAAAATTTACCAGTGGTACAGTTGGTATTTTCCACCGGGAAAGCGCTGGGTGAAATTTATGGGACCCAATGAAATAACCTGGACCCTTCGATTTAACGTTACCCAGAATCGCCTCGAAGTCGTTACACAGGCTTATGGACGGGAAGTTGTCCAGAATTATGAAGGACCCACCTGGCTGGCGGAAGATACAGGGTCTCCCCGTCCCTAAAAACAGCCTGAATCTGGAGAGGTTTTTCTGCTTACTCCCCACGATGACGGTTTTGAGTCTCCTTATCAGCCAGAAAAGGCAAGATTTCCCCCAGAATGACTTCGGCTACTTTTTCCTTAGGCATGAGGGGATAGTCCGTAACCTTCCCATTTCGATAAACGATTTGGATGGCATTGGTTTCCACTTCAAACCCGGCGTCTTTACGACTCACATCGTTCACAACGATGAAATCTAGGTTTTTTCTTCTGAGCTTTTCTTCGGCATAGGAAAGAAGGTTTTGGGTTTCGGCCGCAAACCCGACCAGAACTTGCTTCTCCTTGATCCGACCTAATTCTTCTAAGATATCCGGGGTTTCTTCAAGTTCCAGAACTAACCCCGAGTCTTTCTTTTTAATCTTTTGGTCTTTAACCTCTTTAACCCGATAATCGGCCACCGCTGCTGCTTTAATGACCACATCCACCTGGGGAAAGTATTTCAGCACTGCTTCCCGCATTTCAGCTGCCGTTTCCACCCGGGTTAAATGAACCCCGGGGGGGGCGGCTAAGGCCGTAGGTCCACTCACTAAAAATACTTCAGCACCCCATTGTCGAGCGACTTTAGCGATGGCATAACCCATTCGTCCGGAGGATCGGTTGGAAATAAAACGGACCGGATCGATGGCTTCTCGGGTCGGACCCGCCGTAACCAATACCTTTTTACCCAGGAGACGTTGCCGATTGTGCAAAAAGTTTACAACAAAGGTCACGATAACATCAGGGTCCGGAAGTCGTCCCTTCCCTTCCATCTGGCAGGCCAGGAAACCTGCCTCGGGTTCTATAACCTGAACCCCCAGAGATTTCAACTTTTCCAGGTTGCCCTGAACTACCGGATGTTCATACATATTGCAATTCATGGCCGGAGCTACGATCACAGGAGCTTTGGTCGCAATGACAAGGGTTGAAAGCAAATCGTCACAGATACCATGAGCCAGCTTACCGATTATATTCGCCGTGGCCGGGGCAATGAGAACCACATCGGCCCTCTGGGCGAGAGCAATATGATCTATCTCCGGGAGATTCGTAGAAGTAGACCGGAGAAAGGGCCCGGCTTCTTCCTCATCTTCGTAGGAAGATGGAAACATCTCGGTCATAACCCGATTTTGGGAAAGGGTTTCTAAGGTAAGGGGGGTTATAAAACGTTGGGCGTTTCGGGTCATAACCACCTGAACCTGAGCCCCGGCTTTTTTAAACCCCCGGACTATTTCAGCCGATTTATAAGCGGCAATACCCCCGGTTACACCGAGGAGAATATTTTTACCTTGCAGTAGGGTCATGAACAAATATCTGGATGGGCCGTTATTCTAAAGGCACGACACTGCTCGGCCAAGATAATGGCACAGAACTCTTCTACGGCCTTCTCCAGATTATCATTAATAATAACGTATTGATATTTTTTATAGTGTTTTATTTCTTCATAGGCCTTAGCCAGTCGACGTTCGATTTCATCGGCAGAATCAGAATGCCTTTCCAACAATCTTTTTCTTAAAAGGGAAAAAAATGGAGGTAAAACAAAAATAAAAACACCTTCCGGATATCTTACCCTCAATTGATCAGCCCCTTGAACATCAATATCTAAAACGAGGCTGATTCCCTTAGCTAATTTTTCTTCGGTTATTTTTAAGCCGGTTCCGTAAAGATTTCCGTGTACGAGGGCATATTCGGCAAACTCACCCTTCTGAATCATGTCATTGAAAACCTCGGGGGTCACAAAATGATAATCTACTCCATCCACTTCATCCCATCGAGGTTTTCGGGTCGTATAAGATATGGAATGCTCCAGGTTAGGGATACGTCGAATGACCTCTTTACATAACGAAGTTTTTCCGGCCCCTGAGGGGGCCGATACCACATAAAGAAGCCCCTTTTGACTCTTCTTAAACTCTATATCCATGTACATTTAAGTAAAAATGTACCGACCCACATAGGTGTTGCCTATTTATCTATTTCCCTCAATTCTTCAGATGATTCTTCGGCTGATTCTTCTGCCAGAAATCTTTGAGCTACTGTGGTGGGCTGTACAGCCGAAAGAATTACGTGATCGCTATCCGTAATAATAACGGCACGGGTCTTCCGACCCTGGGTTGCATCAATGAGCTTTTTATTTTGACGGGCTTCTTCCTTGAGCCGTTTCATAGGCGCCGAACTCGGCGCTACTACCGCAACAATGCGAGATGCAACCACAACATTTCCAAATCCAATGTTAATAAGTTTTGGACCCACTTTCATCCTTCACTCAATATTCTGGACCTGTTCTCTCATTCTTTCCATTTCCGTTTTGATTTCTACTACTTCTTGAGAGACCAGGGCATCGTTGGCTTTAGAACCTATGGTGTTTACCTCCCGGTTCATTTCTTGAATGAGAAAATCTAATCTTTTTCCAACCGGTTCTTCGGACTCTGTAAGTTTACAAAACTGGGTAAGGTGACTATTTAATCTGGCAAGTTCTTCGGTTATATCCATACGCTCCGCGAAGATGACCACTTCTTGAAGGAGTCTGGCTTCATCGACTTCCAGGGTGTTTTCCAGGAGATTCTGGACACGCTGCTGGAGGTTCTTTTTATACTCTACAGGAATCAGGGGTGCGCGCTCGCTAATACGGAGGGTAGCCGCCTGGATACGATTTAAAATATTTAAAATTTCTTGACGAAGTAATTCTCCTTCTTTCTTCCGCATCTCCTCAAGTTGAGCCAGTGCCAGTTCCAGAGTTTTCTGAACAGATTGGATAATCTCTTCTTGATCCTCCGGCTCTTTTTCTATTTTAATCACTTCGGGCAGCTTAATCAGCGAGAGGAGGTCTATAGAAGTTTCTATGCCGAGTTTGGTTCCCAATTCCTTTAGCTCTTTCAGGTACCTGGCAGCCAGAGCGTGATCAAAGGAAATCTTCCTGGAATTCCCCTCCAATTCGTCTATATTCAGATAAACATCGAATCGACCCCTGGAAAATCTTTCCTTGATCAACTTTTTGATCTCATTCTCCAAAAATCCATATTGAGAGGGTACCTTCACGTTGACATCGCAATATCGATGGTTAACCGATTTAACCTCTATACTATAAGTCCGGTTACCCTGTTGGAGGTTTACAGAGCCATACCCGGTCATACTTTTTAGCATATGTTACGCTCCTCTATGAGTAAGTTAAAATTAACCAATTTCAGGTTATGTGTCAAGTTCAAGTTAAGAAGAGATCCAGCTTCTGAAGTGTTTTTCTCACCAGGGCTTCGTTTCCTGCAAGGATTCCTCCACCGGTTTCAACCCTCTTCTGGTTATATTTTATTTCCTTTCCATTAAAATCCAGCAGGATTCCCCCGGCTTCTTGTAAAATCAGATGACCTCCACAGATATCCCACTCACTCAAAGGATGATGACTCAGGTAGAGGTCGCCCCGGCCTTGGGCTAAAACCCCTAATTTATAGGCACTGCTTCCTAAAGGAATGATTTCAGAAACCAGGGATTTGAACGATTCTGTCTTGCCTTTTTGATATTCAGAACGACTCACGATGAGTCGGACAGAGGGGAGATGCTCTTGACGAGAGCATTGGAGGCGCTGATCTCCACAAAACGAGCCGCCTCCCTTTGAGGCCCAGAATAATTCTTCTGTGATGGGATTATAGATCACACCCACCACCGGTATTCCGTCTTCTACTAACCCAATAGAAACCGTAAATTCTGGAATTCCACCGATAAACTCCTTGGTTCCATCCAGGGGATCTACAATCCAAACCCTTTTCTTATGAAATCGCTCTTCTGAGTCCTTCGTCTCCTCCGATAACCATCCGTAGTCAGGGAATGTGCCTTTTAAAACCTCTTGTATTTTTTCATTGGATTTAAGATCCACTTCGGTGACCGGATTTATTTTAATCCCACTTTCATCTCGATAACCTTCCTTGTAAGAGGTTTGATAAACCTTCTGATAATAAGAACGGATAATCTGGCCTGCTTCTTGTGCAGCTTGTTTGGCAGCGTCTAATTCTTTCATAGATTAGAATCGGTAAGGGGTCAAAAATCAGGAGCCAAAGCTCAGAAGCCAAAATAGATAAAAAAGGATTATCCACTCTGGGTTCTGAGTTTTGGCTCCTGGGTTTATTCTGTCAGAAAGCCTTAAAGACGTCAATACGTTTTTTCTTGACCCATCGGATTGGGTTTTTTAGATTATAAGCATATTAGCGTATGAAGTGTGGATTTTTTCGCCTTTTTAGTTTATCCATCCTGATCGCTTTCAGCATTCAGATTCCCGTATTCCTGGATTTATCCCGATGGATTGGGAGTTATCCGGTTATAGTTTTAGGTATTTTTATTAATTTTCCTCTTTTTCCTCTCCTTTCTCACATCCTGGTTGGACGATTTTACGAACCCCCCCGATCTTTATGGAGACTTTATCTTACAGAGTTTCCTTTTTATATCTGGTGGACGGCTTCCCTGCTCTATACCTGTATCAAGGTACCTATTCTCCTGGCTTACCTTTTACTTTCACCCATGACGGCTATTGGAGAACATGCTTTGTTAGATTTATTTTCCCGAAGTGCCTTTCTATGGGCCTTAACCTATGCAAGTTACATAGTTCTCTGGCGCCGACAAAACCTTTGTGTGGACCGGGTGACAGTATCCATTCCCAATTTGCCTGAAGCCTATGAAGGATATCGGATTGTTCAGATGACGGATTTACATTGCAGCCGTTTCACGCCGGGTTCTTGGATTGCCCGATGGGTTGAACAGGCCAATGCACTGGCTCCCCATCTCATTGTTCTCACAGGAGATTATATTTCCGCCGGAGACCTGTATATTGAAGAGTTAGGAGAAGCTTTATCCAGATTGTCAGCCCCAGATGGAGTGGTCGCTGTTCTGGGAAACCATGATTATTTTGGGGATACCAGGCAATTAATTCTGGCATTGAAGCGAGCGGGCATCGAGGTCCTTCGGAATCAAGGAAGGATCCTAAATCCCCATAAACCTTCCCTCTTCCTGGCCGGTGTGGACGATACCTGGACGCGTCGGGCAGATATAAAATTAGCCCTTGCAAAAAGGCCGAAAGGAGCCCCGACCATCCTTCTCGCCCATGATCCTTCCCTATTCCCGGAAGCCGTCGAAAATCGTGTGGATTTAACCCTTTCCGGGCATACCCATGGAGGACAGGTTGCTTTTCCCATTGCACCCAAAACCTTAAACATGTCGCGTCTTTATCATCACTTCGTAGCCGGTCTCTACCGAATAGGATCCAGCACCCTCTATGTTTCCCGCGGTACGGGTACAACGGGTCCACCCGTTCGTCTTAATGTATCAGGTGAGATATCCGAAATTACCCTTACACGGGGTTAGTGGGTGAGGAGATAGATTCCTTAACCCCCTCCAAATTCCTCTACCTGCTTTAAGATACTAAAATTAGAGATCTTATCAATTATTCTTGACAAAATCTTTATAAACGATAAAATACACCCACATTCTATAGCGTAAGGGATTTGGAATTTTAGAGAGTCATCTTAAACTTTAGAACTGATTATAAAGATCGTTTATAGGGGTGTTTTATTCTGCTTAAAAAAAGGTACCATCCATGAAAACTTTACTCTTAGTTACAGGGGAAGAATCTCTCCAGAAAGAATTAGATGGGATTGCATCCGGTCAATTTAAATCCCTTCGAGTTCCCAACGAGATAGATGGTTTAATCTTAGCCTTGATGATCAGGCCGGCTGCGGTGTTGGTGGATACGGATTCATTAAAGATAAAAGAAGAAAAATTCTCTTCCACTATTACCAAACATAAGGGCTTCCAATCGATTCCTGTTTTTTTCATTTCAAATAATTCCCAGGTTAGCGAAGAGATTAAAAATCTATCTAATTTCAAAGGTTTACTACAAAAGCCCTTAGATCCTGAAGAAATGCGGTCTCGAATTGCTTCACTTCCTCCCTCAAATTGGGAGAGGGGAACAGGAGGTGAAGGGGAAAGTCCTTTGGAGACGAAGGCAGGGAGCCCTCCGGATTTGGCAATAAAAAAGGATAGCTCCGCTATCAAAATCCTCTCTGTAGATGACAGCTCGGTAGTTCGAAAACTGGTGAGTATGATTTTAACCGCTGAAGGCTTTAAGGTGATAACGGCTTCCGACGGCCTGGATGGAATCAACAAAGCCAGAGAAATCATGCCGGATCTCATCCTGTTAGATTTCGTTATGCCGCGTATGAACGGTTTTCAGGTTTGCCGACTTCTTCAGAAGGACGAGCAGCTAAAACACATTCCGGTGATTCTCGTCACTTCCAAAGGAGATAAGGTAGGGGATAAATTTGTAAGCGAACTGGGGGTTACAGGATATATCACCAAACCTTTTCAACCGGAAGAACTTATTACAAAAATTCGTCAGACCCTTGAAAGCCGCGATACCCAAAAAGCTTCTCTTACACCTGCAATAGCCCCATCTCCTCAAGAAGTCGTTGAAGTTCCCTCTACCGCGGAGCCCCTGACCCCTCTCCATCCCTCCACAGATGGGATGAAAGCACCTGAAACTCCCCCTATAACCCCTCCTGTCCAACAGAATATCCAGGTCCTTGTGCAGGAAGAGATAAACAAGTGGTTAGCCTCGGGTGATTTTGAAGCCAAGATAGAAAAGATTATGGAAGCCCAACTTTCTAAAATGTTTCAGGAAAAGATTCTGAAGCATATCGAAAAGTTAATCCAGGATAGGGTCAAGGGAGTTCAGGATAAAGTCGATAAAATTATAGAATTTATCAGGAAATCTAAACAATAGAAGTAGGAGGTTTTATGGGACGGATTCTCATCATTGAGGACAGTCTGGTTGAGATTGAGATCATGAAACGGGTTTTACAATCTACTCCGCATACCTTAGCTATTGCCAAAGATGGTGAGGATGGGATTGAAAAAGCCAGGGCTATTAAACCTCAATTGATACTTATGGATGTGGTTATGCCTAAGAAAAACGGATTCCAGGTTTGCCGGGAATTGAGAAATGACCCCCGGTTTAAAAATACGCCTATTATTCTGGTGTCTTCTAAGGACAAAGATTTTGATAAAGTCTGGGGTAAACAGCAAGGTGCCTCCGATTATCTGGTAAAACCCTATAATCCTGAGGATTTGCTGGCTATTGTGAAGAAGTACTTGGGGGCATAGGGAACGATGCGTAGCGAGCCAGTTAAACCGGCTACGGCCTATTGCTCCTTCACCCACTTCTATGCCAGATCCACTTAAACAAGTAGAAATTCCACAGGAAGAAGAAAAGGCTCCGGAATCCGGAGAAACGCTTGAAATTATCCAGGTATGCCTGTTTAAATTAGGAGGCACCCCTTTCGGTATCTATGCCCTGAAGGTTCAGGAAATTATAAGAATGGTAGATATCACACCGGTGCCTACCACACCTTCTTTTTTATTGGGGGTTATTAACCTGAGGGGAGATATTATCCCCGTGGTCGATATCCGGGAAGTTTTAGGACTTAGCTTAAAAGAGATCAATAAAGAAAATCGGATTCTTATTATGAACCTCGCAGGAAACCGGATTGGCTTTAGAGTGGATGCTGTTTTAGGAGTTTATCATCTTGAAAAAAATATTATCGAGCCGTCCTATATCCAGAGTCCGGTATCAAACCTCCAGTTTGTATCGGAAATTATTCAATTTCAAGATGATTTTCTCGTTCTTTTGGACTTTGATAAGATTTATGAAAAAATTCAGCTATAACCGCTTTAGGGTCTGTAGTTTGTACTCTCTGTCTATTGTCCTTTGCCTGTTGTCCCCTGTTCGTTGTCTTTTAGAGTAAACTGCGGACTATGGACAACGGATAACGGACAAAAAAAGATGTTGAAAGATCAAGCAAAACCAGGGGAAGTTTCCTTGGATAACCTTCCGGTCGTTCACCGTTTGGGAACCAAACTTATTGGGGGAAGTGTTCTTTTACTTATTATCTTTGGCCTTATGGGGTATTTCATTTTAAATTTTAACCAGGAAAATTTCCTGGATAAAGAACTACAGACAAAGGCGGGTGCAGTGGCAAGAGTACTTACAGCCCATATTTCCGGGAACTTCGCTCGAGGAGATTATGTAGGCGTGCAGAAAGAGCTGGAGTTGATGAAAACCCTGGAACCTGAAATCGTTTATATCTATGTCCGGGATGCCGGCGGAAATGTAGTGGCCAGAGCCTCCTCTTCGGCCAGTGTAACTCCCAATCCACTTTCTAAAGATCAGGCAATCAGTTACCGGAGGTTTTTTGTTAAATTGGATAGCACAGACCAGGAAGTTATCGATGCGGGAGTCAGAGTTATTCCGGAACAAAAAGCGGAGCTCCATGTGGGAGTTAAAACAGAGGTACAAAATTATCTTTACTCCAAGATTTTGAAAGTCACCTTAGTTGCCCTGATCATGATAGTTCTCAGCATTCTCTTTATGCGTTATATCACTTTCTCGCAGATTATAAATCCTGTTCGGGAATTGCTGGATTTAACCCATCGGGTAAAGAAAGGGAATTTGGAGCAAAAGGCAGAAATTACCGTCATGAATGAAATTGGCTTGTTGGGTCATGCACTGAATGAGATGATGGAGCATATTCAACAACAGAAGCAGGCTGGAGTAAGGGCCGAGGAGGCCATGAATACCATTCAATCCCACATTTTAGACATGCTTAATATTGTTGCCGCTGCTGCTCAAGGAGATTTAACAAAAGAAGCAGAGGTAACTGCTGATGTTCTGGGCTCTTTGGCCGATGCGTTTAATTTGATGATTACAGGTCTGGCGTCTCTGGTAGAGCAGGTTCGAGATGCTGCAGGAGATATCGGTTCTGCTACCACGCAAATTTTAGCTGCCGTCCCCCACATGTTAAAGGGAGCCGAAGAACAGCGGGTCCATATTAACAACACTTCCAGTGCGGTCGATGAGATTTCTATCTCCATGCAGCAGGTTTCTAATAACGCCGAAGCGGCCAGCCAGGCGTCTCAAAGAGCTACCGAAGCGGCTCAAAAGGGTGAGAAATCCGTAGCGGAGACTATTAAGGGGATGCATCGCATTAGAAATACTGTTCAGGTGACCAGTAAGAAGATTAAAAGTTTGGGGGATCGATCCCTGGAGATCGGTGAAATTGTGGAAGTTATCGATGATATTGCCTCTCAAACCAATCTCCTGGCCCTTAATGCTGCCATCGAAGCAGCTCGGGCAGGTGAACATGGACGCGGGTTTGCGGTGGTAGCCGAAGAGGTGCGAAAATTGGCCGAACGATCCAGTAAAGCCACAGAAAATATTGCAGAACTCATTAAAGGAATTCAGGCCGAGACCACCGAAGCAGTCCGGGCCATGGAAGAGGGTACTCGGGAAGTGGAAGAGGGAACCCGCTTGGCAGATATTGCAGGGGCCTCCCTTAAGGAAATCGATAAAATTGTTGGACAGGTGGCGGACCTTATCCATGAAATTTCCCTCGCTGCAAAACAACAGGTTCGTGGAACCGAAGGGGTCGTTAAATCCATGGAGAGCATCTCTGATATCACCGCCCAACACGTGGAATTTGTCAGACAAACCACCGAGACCATTAAACAACTAGCAACCTTATCGGACCGCCTTACCGAAGCGATCGGGAGATTTAAACTACGTGAAAGGGATCCTCGATTCCTTCCACGGGCATCCAGGGAGAAGATAGCCTCTTCATCAGCTTCCTCCCTTGCAGAAGAGGATGAGGGATTTGGAGAAGATTCTGATGATGAAGGTCTCATTACAGATAAAGATTTCGGAATCTGATTAACCTTGAATCATGGGCCGGTACCGAGGAATTAATCCTGGTTCAGGGAGAATGGAAGAATGACCCAAGGACTTAACAAATCCGAGATAGCAGAGATATTTTTGGTTGAAGCCGGAGAACACATCCAGGTAATTAATGACGGACTTCTGGCCCTGGAGGCAAACAGTGAAAATATAGGCGTTGTGGATGAGATCTTCCGATCCGCCCATACCATTAAAGGATCTGCCGCGATGCTGGGGTTTAATGTGGTCAGTAAGCTGGCTCACAAGATGGAGGACCTGCTAGGGAAGATTCGAAGCCAGGAGATCAAACCTACGGAGCCGGTCATTACTCTACTTCTACAATCCATTGATGCCCTGGCAAGTCAGGTGGAGAATATCTCAAATGGGATCGGAGAAGATGATTCCTTGATTCCCATGTTTGAAGACCAGTATCGGGAATTTTTGGAACCGGATCTTGGTACGGGTACCTCGGCCGAAGTAAAATCTCCCCCTTCTGTTAAAAAAGTACAAACCTCAAAGTCAGAACTAAAAGTAGAAACTCCCCCCTCCGAGCTAAAAACCCAAACAGATTCGAAATCTGCCCCAATGTCCAAATCCCTGGTCGCACCCAGTGAGAAACAATTTGCTAAGGTCAATATCAATGACCTGAATAAATTGATGAACCTGGTGGGGGCCCTGGTGATTAATCAGAATCGGCTCGATCAGCACATTAGCTACCTCAATAAGGTGAGTACAGAACTCAATTTCAGTAAGGCGAAATTACTTAAAGTAATACGAGATTTTAAAGAAAAATATGAATTTAGCCTGTTTAGGGACCCAAATGGGAGTGCGGAGACATGGGGACGCGGAGACATAAGGACATGGAGTTCTGGGACACGGAGACATGGGGACACGGAGACACGGAGACATTTCTCCGAATCTCTCAGCCCCCACATCCCCACGTCCCCACATCCAGAAGACCTGTTAAATGGGTTTTCCGAATTAGAGTTTGATAAGTATGACGATTTTAATATCTTATCCCGAAGTTTGATCGAGATAGGCTCCGACATTTCAGAAATCATCGACCAACTCCATAATTTTTTTGAAGCCTTTGAGGTAGAATCTTCCCAGGTCCGCAGTACCACCGAGCAACTCCAAGAGGGACTCACCAATATTCGAATGGTCCCGGTGGGAAATCTTTTCAACCGATTTCACAGACCGGTCCGGGATGTATCCAAGGAAGAGGGAAAAGAAGTGGTTCTTACTACGGCAGGGGAAGAGACCCGGTTAGATAAAACTGTGATTGAAGAAATGGCGGATCCCCTCATGCACCTCGTTCGAAATGCAGTTTCCCATGGAATTGAGCCCCCGGATGTGCGTGAGAAATTGGGTAAGCCCAGAGTAGGAACTATTTCTTTAAATGCTTATCAACAGGGGAGTCAGATTATTATTGAAATTCGTGATGATGGCGCAGGAATGAATCCACAAAAGTTACGAGAAACGGCTGTAAAAAGAGGTATTAAATCCCAAGCAGAGGTAGACCGATTAAGTGATACAGAAGCCTATCAACTGATATTTCTTCCGGGATTTTCTACCAAGGAGAAAATAACCAGTGTATCCGGAAGAGGGGTTGGGATGGATGTGGTGAAAACGAATCTTACCAAGCTGGGCGGCTCCATAGATATTAAATCGGAGCCGGGAAAGGGAACCCTCTTCATGATCAAGCTGCCCCTGACCCTGGTTATTTATCAGGCCCTTTTAGTCCAGGCGGGTGGACAAGAGTTTGCAATCCCCCTCAATTCTGTTGAAGAAACACTTCGCGTCACTCCCAACCAGATCCATGTAGTTACAGGCCAGGAGGTCATTCGCATAAGAGATCAAATTTTAACCTTTATTCGGCTAAATAAACTTCTCCAACTTTCAGAAGTAGAACCCTCTATACCGGAAAAGTCTTCTAAACCATCCTATCTTCCGGTGATTATCCTGGGCTCTGTGGAAAGAAAAATTGCTGTAAAAGTAGATGAACTGATCGGTCAACAACTGATCGTCATCAAACCTTTAGGAGATTATCTCAAGAGAGTTCGTATGTTCTCCGGGGCCACGATCTCTGGAGAAGGAACCGTTCGATTAATCTTAGATGTTTCTTATATCCTGGAAACCGTAGCAGGACAAGTAGAAGAGGATAGGCCATGGATCACGGGTAGTGAGCAGGAAATTGAAGAAGGTAAAGGGGAAATTGAAGAAGAAGATGAGGAAGGATCAACCGATTCCGATAAACATATTCCTGAAGTGTTAATTGCAGATGATTCTATCAGCATTCGAAAGGTGGTCAGCCATTTCTTAAATCAGGCAGGGTATGCCGTTCAGGTAGCCCACGACGGTCTGGAAGCTTGGAACAAATTAAATTCACCCCACCGATTTGACTTATTGATTACCGATCTGGAGATGCCCAAAATGCATGGATACGAGCTTATCACAAAGGTTCGTAATAAACCCGAACTTCAAGACCTTCCCATTATTGTTTTAACCTCCCGAGCCGGAGAAAAACACTATCAAAAAGCCACCGCCCTGGGAGCTAATGACTATCTGGTTAAACCTTTTGATGATAAGAAATTACTGGAGAGTGTTCAAAAGCTTCTTCAGTCCCCGGTTATCCCCTCCCCGTAGAATGTCTGCTAGAACAAATGAAGGATCCTATGAAAAAAATTAGAGTGCTCATTGTAGATGACTCAGGGGTCATGCGAAAGATACTTTCGGATATCATTCAACAGGATGAAGAACTGGAAGTGATCGAGACGGCAGCTAATGGAATTGAAGCTATCGAAAAAGTAGCCTCCTTTCGGCCCCATGTTATTACCATGGATGTAAACATGCCTAAAATGAATGGGATTTTGGCCGTTGAACATATTATGAAATCCTATCCCACTCCCATTGTTATGATCAGTTCTGTTACTCAATATGGAGCCGAGGTAACTTTAAAGGCACTGGAATTAGGTGCGGTGGATTTTATAGCCAAACCCTCTGGAGATATCTCTCTGGATATCGAAAGTCTGCGAGAAGAGATTATTTCCAAGGTAAAAACAGCTTCTAAGATTAAAGTTGTTCGTACGGTGAGTAAATCCGTCCGCTCCATGAGGGGTTCGACACGCGCCTTAAAATTGAACGCAAGGCATATCTCAAAATTATACGCACCCTCTCCCACGGAGGGTGTATCTGTTGTGGCCATAGGTTCCTCCACTGGAGGTCCTCAGGCCCTAAATGTAATTTTAAGTGCACTGCCCATTTATTTTCCCTGTCCTATTTTGATTGTTCAGCATATGCCCGAAAAGTTTACCAAAGAGTTGGCTAAGCAGTTAGACCAGAGGACTGCCTTAAAAGTAGTAGAAGCCCAGGATGGGGATAAAATCAAGACGGGTATGGTTTATATTGCTCCAGGGTCCCATCATATGAAGGTAACCCCTACCGGGATCATCCGATTAAGTCGGGGCGAAAAAGTGAATGGTTATAGGCCTTCGGTAGATGTACTTATGAGCTCTGTATCCGAAGTATATGGGAAGAAGGCTGTTGCTGTCCTTCTAACCGGTATGGGCTCTGACGGGGCCCAGGGACTCTATAAGATCAAGCAGGCCCAGGGAAAGACCCTGGTTCAAGATGAGCAAACCTGTACAGTTTTTGGGATGCCGAAAGCAGCTATTGAACTGGGAGGGGTGGATTACATAGTTCCCCTTCCTTTGATTGCCAGACGCTTGATGGACCTTGTAAGGCATGGAAATTTCTCGGAATCTTCTGTATTTTGATATAAGGCAAGATAAATTTGCCATTAGCATGGGCTCTGTTATCGAAGTAGTGGCCGCGGGGCATTACGAGAAAGATTATTTTCCCGTACCTATTCTCAGGGGAAAGGTATGGTATCGAGGTAAAGAAATTTTTATTATAGATTTAAAAGAATTGTTTGGGCTGGAACTTCCCTCCGGAGAAATTTCTGCCGATAGAGAGGAATTATTAAACCGTAAGGGAGAGGCGTCTATCCAGGGAAATATACTCATTCTTGAGATGCGAGGGCAGTTGATGGGATTACAGGTGGATCAGATAGGGGGCGTTGCAGTTCCCAAAAAGCTTTATCCCTACCCAAAGATGGCCTCTACCCTGGAAGATAGATATTTTGAAGGGATTGCAAAAATTCATGATGACTTGGTAATCGTCCTGAACGAGAAAAATTTGATTGACGATAACGAGCTGGAAGTTCTAAAAGCGTAGTTTTTTGCCTGTTGTCTATTGTCCATTGTTTAGTTTTGCCTGGAGAGACACAGAACTCGAAGAAATTAAAACAAAAATCTATTTCTGTGTCCTTTCTATTTTTTATAACAAAGAACAACGGACAATAGTCAACGGACAACAAACCATTCATGAATGAGACTGTTTTAGTTGCAGATGATAGCATTGCTACCCAAAGGCTTTGCGAAATGGCATTAACCAAAGAAGGCTTTAAAGTTGTGACCGTGGGATCTGGAGCCGACGCACTGGATCATGTAAGGCAGAAAAAGCCAGATATTGCTCTTATCGACGCCATTATGCCGGGCCTGGATGGTTACCAAGTTTGTAAAACCCTTAAACAAACAAAGGAATTCGGTAATTTACCCATCGTACTTTTAGCAGGAACTTTTGAAGACTTCGACGAGAAAAAGGGCAAACAATCTGGAGCCGATGCCATTCTTAATAAACCCTGTAAACCTCAAATATTGGTTTCAAAAGTTAAGGAATTACTGCTGGCTTGTAAATCCAAAAGTGCCCCTGAAGTGACCGCTTCGAGGTCCCAGATTACTAAAACCAAAGCACCTACGGATATTTCTAAGCAATCTTCTAAAGAAAAAGCACTTGCTTCTAAGGACGAAGAAGAGTTAACTATAAAAGAAGTAAGAAGGGAAATTTATGAGCCCAAGTTTGAGGAAGAATTTGCCGAAGAAGATTTGGAAGTACTGGAGGAGGAGTTCAAGCTGGAAGAGGCCGAAGCAGAGCAGGCTCAACCGGTTGGTAAGACAGCCTCTGAAGTTATTCAGGAACCCGCTGCTGTGGAAGAGGATCTTGAGTTTGAGGAACCGGGGACTGAGCAGGCTTTAGAAGAAGAAATCTTTGAGGAGGTTCTGCCGGAGGAAGAGATTGCAGAAGAAGCAGAGGAAGAAGTTGCTTCAGAAGAGTTCCAGGAAGAGGAACCCCAAATGGAGGAGTTTTTAGAAGAAGAACCTGTAGAAGAGATTGCTCCGCAGGGGAAAAGACTCCACGAAGAGTCGGTTGTTAAGGAAACGATTCCCCCTGGACCGCAAAAACCTTCTATGGCCCTTTCAGCCGAAAGGATGGATGTGATAGCAGATCAAATCGCCGAAAAGGTGGCCGGGAAATTACTTCCTCTTCTTAGCCAGGAATTGGCAAACTATCTTATTCGACTACCAATTTTTGAACATGTGATTCGTAATCTGAGTCAAAAGCTTGTGGAGGAGATTCTTCCTGAATTGGAAAGGAAAAAGTAATATGCAGGTTGGTGAATTACCCAAAACGTACAAACCGAAAGGGGTGGAAGAGAAATGGTATGCCTTTTGGTCTGAAAAGAATTTTTTTAGTCCCGATTTAAATGCTTCAAAGCCACCCTACAGTATTGTGATTCCCCCACCCAACGTCACGGGGTCCCTCCATATGGGGCATGCCTTAAACAATACCCTTCAGGATATTTTGATTCGATGGAAACGAATGTCAGGGTATAATACGCTATGGATAGTGGGAACGGATCATGCAGGAATTGCAACCCAAAATGTGGTGGAAAGACAGCTGGCCGTAGAAGGAAAAAGCCGATATGATCTGGGCCGGGAGAAATTTATAGAGCGGGTCTGGCAGTGGCGAAGAGAATCCGGAGGAACTATCGTACGTCAATTAAAGCGACTCGGGGCTTCGTGCGATTGGAGCCGCGAACGCTTTACCATGGATGAAGGATTATCCCGGGCAGTCCGAGAGGTCTTCGTTCGACTCTATGAGGAAGGTCTTATTTATCGCGGTAACTATATTATCAACTGGTGTCCACGCTGTAAGACGGCTCTTTCAGATCTGGAAGTGGAGCATAGAGAGGTCGAGGGAAAGTTATATTATATTCGCTATCCCCTGGTTGGGGAGTCGGGTGGATTAATCATTGCCACAACACGTCCAGAAACCATGCTGGGGGATACAGCCGTAGCTGTAAATCCTACCGATGAGCGCTATCAGGCTTTTATCGGGAAAAAAGCCCTATTACCTCTAATGAATCGAGAGCTCCCTATTATTGCAGATTCCCGTGTGGATAAGGAGTTTGGAACAGGTGCTTTAAAAATAACCCCGGCCCACGATCCGGTGGATTTTGAAATCGGACTGACCCACAATCTCCTGCGGGTGGTTGTCATCGATGAAGATGGGAAAATGACCCGGGAGGCAGGAAAATACCAGGGGTTGGATCGATTTGCCGCCCGTGAAGACGTCCTTAAAGATCTGAATGCAGAAGGTTATTTGATTAAAACCGAGAAATATACCCATGCCATTGGACACTGTTACCGGTGTCAGACGGTGGTAGAACCTTATCTGTCTTTCCAATGGTTTGTCAGGATGAAAGAGCTGGCCGAACCGGCCATTGAAGCAGTTCGGGAGGGGCGTATTCGGATTATTCCTTCTGTCTGGGAAAAAACTTACTACGATTGGATGTTCCATATTAAAGACTGGTGTATTTCACGCCAAATCTGGTGGGGACATCAAATTCCGGCCTGGTTTTGTCAAAATTGCCAGGAAATCAATGTGGCCAGGGAAACCCCCCAGCAGTGCCGGCGATGTGGAAGTTCGTCCCTGGTAAGGGAAACCGATGTCCTGGATACCTGGTTTAGTTCCGCGCTCTGGCCTTTCTCTACCTTAGGGTGGCCTGATAAAACCAGGGAATTGGAACTTTTTTATCCTACATCGGTCCTGGTGACGGCCTTCGATATCCTCTTTTTCTGGGTGGCCCGAATGATTATGATGGGACTCAAGTTCTGTCACGATGTTCCCTTCCGGGATGTTTATATCCATGCTCTGGTTCGGGATGCAGAAGGACAAAAAATGAGCAAGTCGAAGGGTAACGTTATAGATCCTCTCCAGATGATGGATAAATACGGAACCGATGCTTTTCGATTTACCCTGGCTGCTTTTGCCGCCCAAGGCCGAGATATCCGATTCTCTGAAGAACGCACAGAAGGTTACCGCAACTTTGTCAACAAAATCTGGAATGCCTCCCGATTTGTCTTGATGAATTTAAAGGATTATCCACCCTCTGGGGGTGCGCAGATTAAGGGATACGAAGCCGAAGAGACAGGGGAGCACAGAAATACGGAAACAATCCCTGCGCCCCGGCTGGAGTATTCCCTGGCCGACCGCTGGATCCTCAGTCGACTTCAATCGGTTATCCGGGAGGTAAATGAAGCCCTTACAGAATATAAGTTCAACGAATATGCCCACATTCTTTATCAGTTTATCTGGCATGAATTCTGCGATTGGTATATTGAATTGGCCAAACCCTCCCTTCACGAACCGACTAGATCTGGTCAGCGAATGGCAGCCCAATATGTTTTAGTTAAGGTTTTAGAGACGGCTTTACGACTTCTTCATCCCGTTATGCCCTTTGTTACTGAAGAAATCTGGCAGAAGCTACCCCATGAGTCTGAGGCCGAAAGTATCATGATCGCCCCGTTTCCCACGGTAGAACCTCATTATCAAGATCCCGAAGCTGAGCAGAAAATGGGATTGTTAATGGGTGTCATTGCAAAGGTGAGAAATATTCGAAGCGAAGTTAACTTACCCCCGGCAACCAAAATAGAACTTCTGTTGAGAACGCAGAATCCGGAAGTGGAGTCCTTACTCCATCAGTACCGATCCTACCTGTTTACCCTTACAAGGGCTGAAAATATCCAGATAGGCAAGGAGCTGGTCAGACCTGAATTTTCTGCGACCGATGTTTATGGTGAGGTTGAGATCTTTCTACCTCTTAAGGGTTTGATTAATATAACCGATGAATTAAATCGGCTTCATAAAGAGGTGGATAAAATCGAAAAAGAGATCCGTAGGATTGAAGTGAGGCTCTCCAATCCAGAATTTTTAAGTAAAGCACCTGCCGATGTGGTTGAGAAAGAAAAAACTCGACAGGAAGAGATGATAACCACCCGAAAAAAGCTAGAAGGGCACTTGCAAAGGCTTAAGGATTTGGTTTCATAATTCCTTCCCTCACCCTTTTTCCAGGTCGGGTTTTTTGTAAAGGTATCATGGGGGTCAGCGTCTACCATGTTGACTGAGGGTTTAAAGTGAAATATTGTTTCCCCGGGATGAAGAGTTGATTCGTTCTACCTGTCGCGTCGGTTGTTAATTCACGAAAAAGATTTCTTAAGTCAACAACATGGCGGATAGGTCTCTCTACCTTAACTTCCTCCTTTGGTAAAGGGAGGAGGGATAGGGTAGTGGCATCCTTACCGATACTTCGAAAAATCTACCCTGGAAAGGGTAAGGGATTCAGATTTGTTGAAGTTAAATCCCCTTGAAATTCAAAATTCTCTGAATACCCGATTAATAGGCCATCATATCATCTGGGAATACGAAGTCCACTCAACCAACGATGTTGCCTTAGAACTGGCTTCTAAAGGAGCTTTGGAAGGTACCGTGGTGCTGGCCGAATCACAGACGCGCGGGAGAGGACGTATGGGGCGGTCCTGGTATTCTCCACCCGGAGAGGGGATCTATCTATCGGTTATTCTAAAACCTCCACTTCCTCCACAAAAGGCCTATCAGATAACTTTCATGGCTGCCGTAGCAGCCGCTGAAACATTGCGTCATTTGTCTGGCCTGGAAGTACAAATTAAATGGCCGAATGATCTCATGATCAGAAATAAAAAGGTAGGAGGCATTCTTACTGAGCTTAAAGCAGGACCGGATCGAATTCATTGGGCCGTAATAGGAATTGGAATCAACGCAAATATCGTTCAGTTCCCTCAGGAATTACAGGATCAGGTCACTTCGTTGATGCTGGAATCAGGTTATCCTGTTCGGCGGATCCCTTTAATACAAAACCTTCTAAGAAATCTCGAAAAATGGTATTTTCTGATTTTAGAAGGAAATTTCCCCAAACTCTTTGAGACCTGGCGCTCCTTATCCTGTACCCTGGGAAATCAAGTCGAAATTAAAATTGGTGAGGAAATTATCCGAGGCCTGGCAACCCGGGTAGAACAGGACGGAACCCTTTATGTAAGAGAAGACTCCGGTCAAGAAAGACCCATCGTAACAGGAGACGTAGCCCTGATAGCTCAAAAGTGAGTTAAAGTATTCTAAGTTCTATTCCTTTACAGTTTTTAACTATCAACCCATGAAAGACCTTGAAGAGGATAGAAGGTATGGGAGTATGAGCGTATAGGAGTATGGAGGTAGGGGGGTAAATCTCCCCACACTCCCATACCCCCATACTCCCACACTCCCATACTCCCATACCCCCATACTCCCATACTCCCATTGTTACTTGTTATCGATATTGGTAATACCAACATTGTCCTTGGGGTTTATAAGGGAAAAGTCCTTTTAAATAGCTGGCGTATCTCAACTCAGAGAGAGCGAACGGTCGATGAACACGGTATTCTCATGCGGGAATTTTTCCAAATTGCAGGCCTCAATCCTGAACAGGTCAGGGGGGTTGCAATTTCTTCTGTAGTTCCACCTTTGACAGGAGTTTTAGAAGAAACCTCCCGTCGGTATTTTCATCAGGATCCCCTGGTTATCGAGCCGAGTCTTCATGCCGGCATGCCGATTCTTTATGATAATCCCAAAGAAGTCGGTGCAGATCGAATTGTTAATGCCGTGGCGGCCTTTGATATGTTCGGAGGACCTCTCATCATTGTCGATTTTGGGACTGCAACTACTTTTTGTGCTGTATCAGAGCGAGGAGAATATCTAGGGGGCGTGATAACTCCTGGAATTTCTATCTCCGCAGAAGCTCTGTTTCAACGAACCGCCAAGCTACCTAAAGTGGGTATCCGTAAACCGGAAAAGGTAATAGGAAAAAATACTGTATCCAGCATAGAATCAGGACTTTTTTATGGATACGTTTCTCTGGTTGATGGAATTATTGGGCGGATGAAAAGAGAGCTTGGTTCCAATCCGATCATTATCGCAACGGGTGGGCTGGCCCATCTCATTGGGGATGAATCCCAGGAAATCCAAAAAGTTCTTCCTCATTTGACGCTGGAAGGGCTACGGATTATATTTGAAAAAAACAGAGGCCAACGGTCCTAAGTTCCAGGTTTTTCTCAACTTCAGACCCCTAAGATGAATCCTATGTACCTTGAAGAAATTGAAAAATACTTCATCCAAAAACGTGAACGGGCGGCAAGCCTGGCCCCCATTGACTGGCCTATTGTTAAATCCTGGGAAGAACGAGGTATTCCCCTGGAAGTTGTTTTTAAGGGAATCGATACCGCCTTTGCCCGCTTCAAGGAGAAAAAAGATTCAGAAGAAGAGGTCATTCGTTCCCTGGCCTATTGTCAATATGATGTGGAGAATTGCTGGCAGACCTATCAAGAGATGGTTCTGGGGAAACCCGAATCGGAATTACAAAAGGCCAAACCTTTACAAACAGAACACGAGAAGCTGCTCCAACACCTGAATAAACTTATTACCCAACTCAGCCAGTTCTTAGAAATGCCGGCATATCAACAGATTTTTGAGGCTCTACAGCAAACTATGTCCTCTCTGAATTCCCTTCGTTCTCAGGTTGAGGAGATGCCCTCGACTTTTGACCCTGCCCAGGTTCACGGTTGGTTGAAGGAGTTGGAAGAGAAGTTGATCCTGGCCATTAAGAAGACATTACCGGTTACTCAGATAGAACGGCTCTCCGTGCAGGCTGAACAAAAATTAGTACATTATAAAGAGAATATGAGCCCCCACATTTATCAGGAGACGCTCCAGGCCGTAATCCATAAAGAACTACGCGATCTCTTCTCACTTCCCACATTTGATTTCTTTTAGAAAGGAGAGCAACTATGTTATCCAATCCTGCATATTCCTATAAGTTTGTTTCCGTTATTCTGATTTTTGGGGTATCAGCTACCTGGATCCTATTCGATACGGCTTCTTCCCAGGAAAAGCAACGACCCCAGGTTACTACCGATCCGTTGAATATTACCCCAGACAGCGTCAAATGGAGCCCCTGTAGACCTGATGCACCGGATGGCTGTGAAGTCGCCGTTCTTCGAGGAGATCCAACAAAAGAACCATCTGATGTCTTGATCCGACTGCCTAAATCCTTTGTGGGTGTAAAACACTGGCATAGTAATGCCGAGCAAATTGTTGGAGTGAAAGGCAAATTAACCATTCCCCTTGAGGGGGGAAAGGAGTTGGTGATTGGTCCGGGTACGTATGGATATATACCAGCCGGTATGATCCATCAAGGCCGTTGCGGTGATGAGGAAGATTGCCTGTTTTATGTCATGAGAGATAAACCGGCCGATTTTAATCCGGTTAAGTAGGGAACTTGTGAGGTGAAGAAAACCTAGTCGGGCCGGAAGAATTTAACTTGAAGGGGAGAAGAAATTTTTCATTAATTTCATTAGAAGGAAGTTCCAGGAATTCCGGAACTACCCGGAGCATCCGGGATGAGATCTAGGGATAGAACAAGCACGGGTGCCGTAAGAATCTCTTTTTTTACCTGTATTTTTGCTTTTCCACGTTTCATCCTGGATGTTCTTACAAGTCAGAAAGGCTAGATTACCTATCTTTAAGAAAATTCCCTCTCACAGTATAGGACACTTTCTTAGACTTTATAGGTCCTTACCTTATCTTCTTTATCCTCTTCGTAATACTCCGAGGTATTCTTGGAATTTGTTACTTCTCCCAGGGTTTTAAACAGATCGGCCAGAGGGACACATTTTTTTCCTTTGACTCCTTTAACGGTAAATTCCACCTCTCCATTGGGTTTTATAATAAATTCGATTTCTTTTTTTTCCATATTACCATTTGCGAATGACAACCCGAATGCTGTTGTCTTCCATAACCTCCTCTTTTATAAAGGAAAACCCGGCTTTTTTAGCTTCCTTAACTACTTTATTATAGGCATATCGTTGGGTTAATCTATCCAGGAAGTTTCCCTGTTTCTTGAGTACGTCTTCATCTCCCACCAATTCATACTGACCCTGATCATTGATCCTGAATCCAACCCTTCCAAAAGGGGTCACGGCTAGGAAGCTGATGGGTTGTGTTTTTGCGTACAAGGTCATTTCCGTTTGAGGGATTACCGTACATTTTAACTCCCGTAAGCTCTCTTTCAGAATATCCCCATCTCGTAATTCAGTTTTAATGGCTACAAATCTAGACATATTCTAAACTTTCGCAAGTTGGACAGGCCTTCCTTCGATCTCGACAGAGCAGGCAATAGGCCTTTCCACACCTGCCACAGGATTTTAATTCATCCCTATGTTCATAACAGAACGGTAATTGACACTGCGAGCAAATTTCAGCACATAAGATACAAATTTTTTCACCCCCTATGTCACAACTTCGGATAAATTCTTTACTAACCCGGGTATAACAACTTTGGCAGCGAGCGGAATCTTTCTGACAAAGTCGTTTTTTACTGAGGGTACAGGTATACGCGTGACGGGTACAAATCTGACAATTACAGGTCTCACAAATTTCTATACAATGGGTACAGGTGAGTTGTCCACAAAAGCTGCAGGCAATTAAATGGGTCTTACAAACTTCCTCTTCACAGTGGGCACAGGAAGTTTTGCACCGGAAACAGGCTTTTCCCTCACAGACGGTACATCGAATGAGGTGCCGGCCACATACCGTCCAGCCACAGACCCGACAAGTTTCGGCGCAGGTTTCACAAAATTCGATTTTACACAATCGGCATCCCAAGACATGTTGGTTGCAGAACCACTTCCCACACTCATTACAAATACGTTTGCAATCCTGGCAAATGTCGATTTGGCAATGCTCACAGGCATGAATTCCACAACTGGAGCAGACGTCTTGATCGCATTCCTGGCAATGACTCAGGCATTTATTACAGGCTACATGAGCCCCAAGCCCACACATTCCGGCTATGTAAAGTCGGGTATCACAGGAACTACAGACCGGGTATTCGACCTTACCTGAAAAAAGATTTTTAACTAAAACCAGTTCCTTCTCCTTACCATAAGCTCTCAAAAGAAATCGCCGACACAAGACAGGAGTTTGAACACTACAAAAGTTAATCAGGGATATCAAAATTTGAATTTGATGATTATCTAATTCTTCTTCAACTTTTAACCGATATTCTTGTTGGAGAAGCTCCAGCTTTTTTTCTCGCTGTCTCTCATCGGTTCCTGTTACCTCCTCCTGAGATTGACGATAATACACCTCCAAACGAGAAAGATTTTTATAGAGTCTCTCCATTAACTTTTCCTGAAGCTTAATACTCTGTTCTCGGGCATAGGCCTGTACTTCGGTCAGACATCGCTCATACAACTGACGTATCTTGTTCCGGGATAAAGGAGGTCGAGATTTTTGCCCGTTTAATCCTTCTTGAATCCAAAATAATTCGGAGAAAGGATCGGGACATCGGGTTATAACCCCTTGAGAATCTACCTTAAGGGCATAGGTTTCCTCGATTTTTTCGTCAAACCAGTAGGTTATTTTAAAATTAAAATACCAGTCGATCTGATAAGTCCGCTGGGTTTTTTTATGAACGAGTTCTCCATTACAGAATTGAATAGTTTCTAAAGAAGTTCTTTTTTTAGTAGATACCCGCCTGGGAAGTTTTAAGAAGGTTTTAATCCCCCGATCTTTCAACAGATCATAGATCAGGTTAAATATATAACTTCCATAAGTAACCAGTTCAGTTTCCGGGCTCAAATACTGAGAGTTAAAAACCAATTGTAGGGTAGGTCGCTGAAAGTACGTGGTCAGTTCCGGGGATAAATCAATGCGTAGAACATGATCTTGTTCTATAACTCTGCTTCCGTAGCTTTTAAAGAAATCTACAATGAACTCTTTCATATTTCCTGCTCGAATATTTCTGATAAGATGGCCTCTGCTTCTTTAATCTTACGAAATTTCTGCCTCGCTTTCAAGATCTTATTTCCCAGTTCCTGGAATCTTTGGTCTAATTCCTCATTGTTTTGACTTGAAATCCAGATATCCGTTATAACCTGCTCAAAACTTCTTTTGTCATCTACAGCTCCCAGGATTAAATCCAGCTCACCGATAACCAGTTCAAATAATCGAATCTTCTTAGCCAGGAGTTCCAGGATGTGGGCTTCAATTGTCGCATTGGTAGAGAGGTTAAAAATTAAAACCTCTTTACTTTGCCCCAAACGATGTAACCTTCCGATGCGTTGTTCTACCATCATAGGATTCCAGGGCAAATCATAGTTAATCATCTGATGACAAAACTGGAGATTAAGTCCTTCTCCACCGGCCTGAGTAGAGATTAAAACCTGGGCAGATCTCTCTAAATCCCGGATGGCTTCTAAACGCTGGGATAGACTCATACCACCGTGGAATACCCTGGTAGAAATCCCATGGGCTTCTAAGGTTTCTTGAAGATAAAAGAGGGTATTCAAGAACTCCGTAAAAATAACGAACTTCCCTTTGAATTGATGGATGATTTCAAGCAGGGCTTCTACTTTACGAGGAGATCGGATCTTATCGGCCAACTCCATGAAAAATTGGAACCTCTGTCGGGTAATTCGGGGGTATTGTTGCCGGTCTGCCATTTTTGCAAGGGTTGCCTTAACAGCTCTGGCGCTGCTACAGAGTTCTTTCTGTAGGGTGGTCAGGGAAAGCAAATGGTATTGATTTCTGGTTTCGGCTTTGAATTCTTCTCGAATGTAATTGGTTACTTCCTGGTAGAGACGTTGTTCTTCAGGAGTCAAATTGAAATGATAAATGGCCGCCCGGCGGGAAGGAAACTGAATACCTACACTTGATCGGCGGTTTCGGACCATCACTTCGGAGAGCAGTTTCTTCAATCTGGCTTCATTCTTGGGCTGCCTGGGGTCTTGCTTTGAGACATATTGCCTCTTAAAAGCCCGTATGGTTCCCAATAATCCCGGTTTCAAGATGGTAACCAGACTATAAAGCTCGGTGAGATCGTTATGTACAGGGGTTGCTGTCAACATCAAAACATATTTTTTCTTGATTTGATTGACAAACTTAAAGCGTTGAGTAAATCGGCTTTTGAGCTTATGAGCCTCATCAATGATCAACAGATCATAGCTATAAGGGTAAATAAGTTTGGCTATCTCAGGACGTTGAGCTTTCGACAAAGAGGCAATAACTTTATCTTCCTTCCAATCGGCTGGATTTTCGGCAATGATGAAGGTTTCTCCGAATTTAGTTAAAAGCTCTTCCTGCCACTGGGTGACCAGAGAAGCCGGCGTAAGAATAAGAATCTTTTTGATCAGACCCCTCTCCAGAAGTTCTTTCATGATAATCCCGGCTTCAATGGTCTTCCCCAATCCCACTTCATCGGCTAATAAAGCCTGGCCCCGCATTTGGTTTAACACTCTATAGGCGGTATCTAACTGATGTTGATAATGGATGATATTCGAGCTGGAGAGGGAGATAAGTTTATCAAAACCCTTGATTAAGGCGTGTTCTTCAACCTGTAATCGTAAGAGGTAATCTCGATAGCTAGCTACGCGACGGCTGTTGAGAATCCTATTAAAATCCGAGGTAACTTTCATAACCGGTTCGGGAATCTCCAGATTTCGATTTTTCAGAAAATCTCTGTAAAGATGACCGGTTTGATAATCATATCCACAACGGAAGCACTCTACCACACTGATATGATCAAGCCATCCGCACTTGGGGCATCGTTTAGCAGAAACATCGGGAGTCTCTCCTTTTGGTTCCGATTTGACCCTTTTCTCTTCGGGTATTTCAAGCCATTCAAATCTTTCTACATCCATTTTCGTTTTGGCCTCCCGGGAAGTCTTCTCTTTTAACGCTTTACTCAACTTACTGAAAATTCTGTGAAATCAGCCTGCTATAAGCTTTCTTGAAAAGATAAGATTACCACACAGCAAGGGGAAGTTCAAGAGAAAAATTTAAATTAATTTAAAGCTATCGTAATAAAATAAGGCCATTCCCCCTGAGAAAACAGCTCTTTTTTAGACAAATCGAAGGTGAGGCGTCCTTCCCCTTCCTTTAACAAGTTAATAGCAAGGAGCTATGGAACCGATACTGTAAGGGATAATCGGTAAGACTACCTCTTCGTTGATCTTCCTTGAGGTTGCGGACTATTGATAATGAGTACAAATTCCCCTGATGTTTTCTTTTCTTTATAGTAATCCCGTACCTTCCCGACCGGTCCTCGTCGAATTTCTTCAGAAGGAAGGGTCAAATCCAAAGCAACGGCTATTTCCTGATTCGGGCCAAAAATCAGAGTAATATCTTCTAAAACGGGAATAAGCCGATAAGGGGTATCCAATAAAACAATAGGTTTTTTCTCTTTCTTGAGAGCAGAGAGTTCCCTTCGTCGTATCTCTTTTTTGGGAGAGAGCCAGCCGTAATAAAGGAATTTACTCAAATCAAATCCACAAACAACCAATGCCGCCATGAGGGAAGAGGGCCCCGGAACAGGATGTAGGGGTATGTTTGCTTCAAGGGCTCTCTGAACTAAGGTCAGTCCTGGATCAGAAAAAACAGGAGTACCGGCATCCGAGATAAGGGCAATCCTTTTTCCCTGAATCAACTGATCAAGAAGATAGGGAGTTACTCGGGCTTCGTTATGTTCATTGAGGCTTTCCAGTTCGGTTTGGATCTCGTAATGGTGGAGAAGCTTTTTTCCCTCCTTAAACTCTTCACAAACAACCAGATCTACTTCCCTCAAAATACGAAGTGCTCGCAAGGTTATATCCTCGTAGTTTCCAATGGGTGTTGAGACAATATATAAGACACCAGCCATGATGATAGATTTAAACCAGATCCTTTTTAATTATAATACCTCTTCAAGCTGCTGAAAAGGAACCTTTGGGAGGTTATGGGGAGTGACAGAAAGAAAGATCTAAGCTTCATTTATCCTGACTATTCATGTCGAAGGGCTTCGATGGGATCCAGTTTAGAAGCTTTATGCGCAGGGTAGACCCCAAAGAAGATCCCAACGAAAACGGAAAAGCTAAGGGCTAAAATAATGGACCAGAGCGAAACTTTAACCGGTAATGAGGGAAAGCTAAAAGCCAGCCCTCGAGCCAGACCAACCCCTAGAATCATCCCCAGCAATCCTCCCAATGCACTGATTGTAATAGACTCTACCAGGAATTGAGAAAGAATATCTCGTCTCTTGGCACCTACGGCTTTCCGAATTCCAATCTCAGAGGTTCGTTCACTGACGGAAACCAGCATGATGTTCATAATTCCTATTCCTCCCACTACCAAAGAGATTCCGGCTATAGCTCCTAAAACCCAGGTTAAGGTAGTTAAAATAGAATTCATGCTCTCTAACATGGCTGCCTGGGTCGTTATAGTAAAATCCTCTTCCCGGTGACGTTTGATCAAAAGTTGGGTAATCTGTCGCTTTGCTTCATCAACCTCCTTTTCACTGGTAGCTGCGGCCAGAATTTCAAAGAGTTTATCCGTATCATATAATTCCTGGGCCGTCTTAACCGGTATAAATACGATGTCGTCGATATTAAATCCGAAGGTGACCCCCTTTTTTTCCATGATCCCGATAACCCGAAAGCTGACATCATTGATTTTAACCATTTTTCCCAGAGGATTACTTTCTCCGAAAAGCTCCTGCTTGACTACCCTGCCCAGGGTACAAACCTTACGTCGGGCGTCCACATCATCGGCACTGATGAAAGAGCCGATTTCCACATGAAGATTTCGGACTTGCTGGAAATCATAGGTAACCCCTAGAACCGTTGTATCTCGGCTCCGGTTTTCATATTTAACCTTTCCTGTTCCCATTACAATGGGGGCCACCTGTTTAACGGCCGTGGATCGACGGGCTATGAACTCAGCATCCTCGTAGGTAAGTTTTTTGGCACTATCCACACTTATGGGAGGTCCACCCGAGGTCTTCGCTTTTCCAGGAGTTACAACCAGGAGATTGGATCCGATCCCCATCAATTCTTTGGAAACATAGGCTTTGGCGCCCTCTCCAATAGCAATCAGACAAATGACGGCAAAAACCCCGATAATGACTCCCAGCATGGTCAAAGCGGAACGGACTTTATTAGAGGACAAAGCTTCTAAAGCGACGCGGATACTTTCTAAAATACCCATTTAGGAAGAAAACTCCATTGAGAAAGGGAAGTTCCGGGCGGAAAAAATTCTATCTCCACCCCCCCTCCATTCCTCCACCCTCTCTTTCTCCCCTTCTCACTTCATCTTTAATAATCTCTCCATCCCGTAAGGTCACGATACGATGGGCTCTTCGGGCAATAGAGAGATCATGGGTTACGATAACCAGGGTTACCCCCTGCCGGTTAAGCTTTTCAAAAATCTGTAGAATTTCATTTCCCGATTTAGTATCGAGATTTCCCGTCGGTTCATCTGCCAGAATAATCTGAGGGTTATTAACCAGAGCTCTAGCAATGGCAACCCTTTGACATTGACCTCCAGAGAGTTCATTGGGTTTATGATAGATTCGATCGGCAAGGTCAACTGCTGCCAGAACCTCTCGGGCTTTTTCTTTTCTCTTTGAGCGGGGTACTCCGGCATAAATGAGGGGGAGTTCCACATTTTGTAAGGCATTAATTCGGGGAAGTAGATGGAATGATTGAAACACAAATCCGATTTTCTTGTTTCGAATTTCGGCCAGTTGATCATCGCTTAAGTCGGCAACCGAAACCCCTTCAAAAAAATAAGATCCCCGAGTTGGTTTATCCAGACAACCTAAAATATTCATCAAGGTAGACTTACCAGACCCGGAAGGACCTACTAAAGATAGAAACTCTCCGGGTTTAATTTCCAGAGAGATGTTACGCAAAACCTCTACTTCTTGAGTTCCCAGGGTATATACCTTTGAAATATCTTTAAGCTGAATCATAGGGTTATTGGCTGAGGATGACGGATTTTCCTTCCTTAAGGGCCGGATCATCCAGGGTTGTAATAATTTGCTCCCCCTCTTTCAGACCGTCTAAAATCTCCGTATAGTCCCAATTAGATAGACCAGTTTTTACTTCACGCCGTTGAGCTTTTCCCTTCTCGATGGTAAAAACCATCTTCTTATTTTCCCTTTCCATAATAGCCGCCGTTGGAACATAAAGAACATTCTGACCTTTCCCCACAATAATCTCAATATCAGCGGAAAGTCCCAGCATAAGCCCTTCCATTTCGGAATTCAGCCGAACTTTCACTTTGGAGGATCGAGTTTCTAACTTTTTAACTGAAATGGCCGGGGAGATTTCCGAAACGACTCCTTGAAAGGTTTTACTGGGAAAAGCGTCCAAGGTTACGCGGACTTCTTGTCCTACTTTAACCTTTCGAACATCGGCCTCATCAATGGTTGCGCTGATATACAGTTTTGAGGTATCTACGATCCTTGCGATAGGTTGTCCGGGAGTAATAAACTCCCCCTGTTTGACGGAGACTTCTGTGACTAAACCTGAGAAAGGTGCCGTAATTACCTTACGACTCAAGCCGATCTCTGCCATTGTTAAAGCAGCCTTCATCTGTTCCAAGGCAGCATACGCAGAAGCAACTTCCTGTTCTTTTGCACGAACCTGAGATTTATTGGCTACAGCCGTTTCATATTGAGCCCGTGCAATGGTATAAGCCCGTTCGGCCTCATCCAACTTGTCTTTAGGCATAATCCCCTGCATATATAACTTCCGAATTCGATTCAGCGTACCTTCAGCATGTTGTAGATTTGCCTTAGCTTCGTCCAATTGGGGTTGAATAAGTGCCTTAGCCATTTGATAACCGGTTTGAGCTTCCTTTAATCGAGCTTCTGCGGCCAGTAAATTAGCCCTGGCCTGCTGGACTTGTGCCTGGGCTTCACTCTTTTCCAATTGAAGGAGAGGCTTACTCCCTTCCATATAATCACCTTCTTTAACATAAAGCTTTTCGATCCGGCCAGATACTTCGGCACTGACAGTTACCTCTTGATCGGATTCAATGGTTCCAGTGGCCGTTGAAGAAACCGTTTCTACAATATCTCCTCTCTTTACCGTAACCGCTTTTACAGGTAATACTTGCTTTTTCTGATAATAATCATTTCCCAGGTAACCCACAAGAGCTATTAAAATCACTCCCATGACCAGTTTAACTAAACCTTTCATTTTTGTCGAATTCCTTCAAAAACGATTTCGATCTTTTCCGATAAATCCTTTGCTAAGGAATCCTCCTTCTCGGATTCAAGCCATTTAAAAATAGAGGAGAAGTAAATACCTTCCAAAATCTCGGCCAGTTTGAAAGCTTTAAACTCCCTTCGAATCTCACCTCGTCTCTGGCCTTTATCAATTAAACGCTCAAGGAGAGATCGAAAATAGGGTTGCCTTTCATTGACCTCTTCTTTAACGGGCTCCCGGGATTTGAAGGATTGCACTACTATCCATTTTACCAAAGGTTTTTCTTTCGCATCTTCTTGAGCCAGGATTTCAAAAATTCTCTTAAGTATGACTTCAATTGCCAGGTCCTCCGACAGGGTTTCACGAAAGGCTTCTTGAATAGTCTCCATGCGTCGCTCTCTTAAATAAATTAAAACAGATTCCTTTCGGGGAAAGTAATTAAAAAAAGTACCCTTCCCTACATCTGCTTTTTCGGTAATTTCTTCTACCGTGGTGTTCTCAAAACCTTTTTCCAAAAAAAGGGAGAGAGCGGCCTTAAAAATCTTTTCCTTCGTCTCGATCTTTTTACGCTCACGACGAGGTAGAGAATTATTTTTCACAGTAGTTGCGCAAGTTCCTTCACGAAGAGCCCAATGATATCTTTTCAAAAGGATACCTGAGAGGGTCCTTACCGGCGACAACCCGACTTAAACCCTTCACGTTAAGGAATTGTAAACGGGTTAGAATAACCATGGTTAAATTACGCGGGATCTAAAATAAAATTAATTATGTAATTATGACTATACTCTAAAATTGACCCTAGTCCTAAATATATCTCCCTAAGAGATCAACGGCAAGGCCCAAATAACTGGCAATTAATTTGCAGTAATGATTTCCTGGAAACTTCAATAAGTTGATAAAGGGTTCTTGACACGGA
The DNA here is from genome assembly GCA_030550175.1 of bacterium. GTDB lineage: Bacteria > Moduliflexota > Moduliflexia > Moduliflexales > JAUQPW01 > JAUQPW01. The sequence goes on along the minus strand of JAUQPW010000029.1, from coordinate 8,127 downwards.
TACACAGAACTGTTATTTTAGCCTAGATTTTATCTTTCCTTGATTTTTTAATCAAGAGGCAGATTGGAGTTTGCAGCCATAAAAGGGATAAACTGTTTTAGAGTAGGGATGGGGTTACCTCGTTTCTATTCTTACACCCCACATCATCACCCATTAAAGCAATCTAAGAAGAGATGAAAACATTAGAAAAAGAGATTGTACACTCTATTCTTCCCCATGGTGGGAGGCTTATCAACAGAGTTTTGGAAGGTGAACAACGTCAAAATGCTTTGGACCGGATCGAACGGATGGAAAGGATTTATTTGAACAATCGGGAGATTTCCGACCTGGAAATGATCGCCGTAGGAGCCTTCTCTCCCCTGGAGGGATTTATGGGGCGGGAGGACTATGAAAGCGTTATTTATCGGATGCGTCTGGCCAATGGACTCCCCTGGACCATTCCTATTACCCTTTCCGTCTCCAAAGAGAAGGCGGACACACTCAAGATCGGTGAGGAAGTAGCCCTTTATAGCCAGACCGAGGTTCCGGTAGGTATTTTACATCTACAAGAGAAATACACCTATGACAAAGAGATAGAAGCCAAGCATGTTTTTTTAACGACCGAGCTTAAACATCCCGGTGTTGCCTATTTGTATGAAATGAAAGAGATCCTTTTGGGGGGTCGCATAACGCTTCTGAATCGAATCAATTATGATTACTATGACAAATACCGCCTCGATCCTAAAGAAACTCGTTACCTATTCCGATACAAAGGCTGGCATCGGGTGGTGGCCTTTCAGACCCGAAATCCCATTCATAGGGCCCATGAATACATTCAAAAGTGCGCCCTGGAAACGGTTGACGGACTCCTGATCCATCCCCTTGTTGGAGAAACCAAAGGGGATGATATCCCCGCAGAGATTCGGATGAAGTGCTATCTGGCCTTGATTGAAAATTATTATCCGAAAGATCGTGTTCTGCTGGCTGTTTTTCCTGCTGCCATGAGGTATGCAGGACCGAGAGAAGCCATTTTCCATGCACTGGTACGAAAAAATTATGGTTGCACGCACTTCATCGTAGGACGCGATCACGCAGGGGTAGGTAATTATTACGGTACTTACGATGCCCAAAAGATATTTAGCCGATTTGGAAAAGATGAAATTGGAATTACTCCGGTTTTCTTCGATCATACGTTTTATTGCAGACGTTGCGGACACATGGCTTCTGAGAAGACCTGTGTCCATTCAGATGAACATCGGGTTATATTAAGTGGGACCAAGGTACGAGAAATGCTCCGGGCCGGAGAAATGCTTCCGGATGAATTTACCCGACGGGAGGTATCCAAAATTTTGATCGAAGCTTACCGTGAAACAAAATAAAAGGGGAAAAGCGAAAGACAAAAGTATCTCTTCTCCTGCCTTTTGCCTTTCGTCTTTTAATCATGGCCACGCAAAAAAAAGTTGCGATTATTGGATTGGATAGTGCGGCCCCTGGGTTGATTTTTGATCAATGGGCTGCAGATTTACCGAACTTAACCCTGCTTCGACAGCAGGGTATTTATGGAGAACTGGAAAGTTGTGATCCTCCCATTACCGTACCCGCCTGGATGACCATGATGACCAGCAAAGATCCCGGCCAACTGGGGGTTTATGGTTTTCGTAATCGAAAAGATTATTCCTACGATGGGTTATATTTTGCCAACTCTCGGTCTATTCGAGAAGACACCGTATGGGACATTCTCTCCCGCCTGGGAAGAAAGGTCATCTTAGTTGGAATTCCTCAAACCTATCCCCCCAAGGTCATCAACGGCCAGATGATCACCTGTTTCCTCACCCCCAGTACCAAAAGTCAGTATACCTATCCTCCAGAGTTGAGACAAGAGGTGGAAGATCTGGTTGGGGAATATATTCTAGATGCCGATAACTTCAGGACCGAGGATAAAGAAGATTTACTCCGTCGCATCCATGAGATGACCCGTCGACGTTTTAAAGTTGCCAAGTACTTGTTGAAGAACAAGGAATGGGATTTCTTCATGATGGTAGAAATGGGGGTTGATCGTATCCATCACGGTTTTTGGAAGTATTTTGACAAAGGACATCGAAAATATGAACCGGGAAATCCCTTTGAGAATGCCATTAAAGAGTACTACCGGTATATCGATCAGGAGGTAGGGGAAATTCTCTCCTTGCTGGACAGAGATACTATTACCCTGGTTGTCTCGGATCATGGAGCTAAACGCATGGAAGGCGGAATCTGTGTTAACGAATGGTTGATTCAGGAGGGTTATCTCAAGCTCAGGTCTTATCCCAATGAAGTGATTCCCTTCTCCAAAGCAGAAGTGGATTGGCAACATACAAAGGTTTGGAGTGAAGGTGGTTACTATGCCCGGGTCTTCATGAACGTGAAGGGTCGGGAACCCCAGGGAGCTATTGATCCCAGGGATTACGAAAAAACTCGAGATGAGCTAATCGCAAAGCTGGAAGCTATCACCGATGAGAATGGTAAAAATATTGGAACCCGGGTGTTTAGGCCGGAACAGCTTTATATCCAGTGTAACAATGTCCCTCCGGATTTGATCGTTTATTTTGGAAATCTGGACTGGAGATCGGTAGGAAGTATTGGACTCAAGACCATTCATACCTTCGAGAACGATACAGGTCCCGATGATGCCAATCATGCCAAATATGGAACCTTTATTCTACGAGATCCTCAAAAGAGAATAGGAAAACGAGTTGACGGACTCCAAATTATGGATATCGCGCCAACAGTCCTAAATCTTATGGGTCTGGAAGTGCCCAGGGATATGCGAGGTAAAGTCATTTCCTATTAAAAAATATTCATCAAAACCTCCCGAAACGTACGCAAAAATACGCGCAGATTTACCGTACTGCTTGCCCTTCTGATTTGGTTAATCTGCGCGTTTCTTTATTTACGTTTAGGGAGGGTTCCTTCCCGGTGGACGAGTTAAAAATTACCGTCGGTTTTTGTTTTTTCATACTCGTGGCTCTCCTTCTGGCTGCGCCTTTGAGTTCGAAGTGGTTGACTGTAAATATAAAAGAGATTCTAGGAAGTGTTCAGAAAGAGAGTGTCCAAGACAATTCTCCACAACCCGCCGAAAGATCGAAATCAAAGATTACTCCTCTTTACCGGCCCTTGGAAGGAGCCCTACCGGGTCAGGTACGTTACGCTAACTTACAATTTACCGTAACAAAGGCCATAATCAATAATCAAGTGCCTTCAAGCCCTATCAACCAGGGACAAAAATATCAATCTGATCAGGCTTATGCTTATATTGATCTATCCGTCCATAATCCCTTGAGCACAAAAAATCTATCTATCTCCCAAAACCTGATAAAACTCCAACTTGAGGATGAAAAACTTTATTACGAGATAACTCCCCCTATGAATACAACGGCCGGTGAAGGGAATAAATGGAGAGATGTGATCGGTCCCCAAGTTACCAAGGAAATCCGACTTATTTTTCCCATACCTATCCATGCCACCTGGAAGGGAGCCAAATTAGTCTTAAGCCAGCCGGGTAAGGAGCCGACCATGTTACCCTTTGATGGTTTGACCTCCTTGGCTCAATACCCGGTCTCCCTACCGGTTAAAGGAGAAGCAACGGTAAAAGATACGCTCTATAAAATTCTGGCTTTATCCTTGGATCTGGATAATCAAGGGGAGCGTGTCGAAGAAGGTAAACTTTTTCTAAAACTCGCCCTGCAGGTAACTTATAAGGGTAAATCGGCAGGGGGGATTTTTGTAGATGCCGATAACTTTCGTCTACTCTTACAGAGTACGTCCCTGACCCCGGTGGAAGCCTTCGGTGAATTGATAACTCGAGGCGGTACAAAAGAAGGAGAGGTGGTATTTTCTATACCGGCTTCCACTACCCGAGTAGAACTACAAGTTGGAGAGATCGAACAAGGTAAAACAGCTAAGATCCCTCTAAACCTCAAACCTGCTAAATCCTGATTCCACAGTTTATTCCGGAATACAAAGGGATAGGAAAACATCAACCTCCGGTAACATGTTGCCTTTCTGCTATTTTGAAACGGACAAAGGATGAGCAAAGATCAGGCCTCAAACTTTAAAAGCTTCCTCACTCTTCAGCGTGATTTTTGGAGGGGAGGATAAATCAACAGGCCTTGTCGTTCTGTCCGGGCTCGTAACAAATACCCTTCAAAAGTCGTTACGTAGAGGGTATGTAGATCCGAATCCCCAAAGGTACAGTTGGTGGGTCGATCCACGGGTACCGGATGGGTTTCAAGCACACGACCGTTAGGTGCAAACACATAAATCATAGGGCCAGGACCGCTTTGTTTCCATCCGGCGGTGGCAATAATATTGCCCTCCGTATCCATGACCATGCCGTCAATTCCTCGATGGGGATAGAAGTTATGTAGTACTTCATAGGGTCCCAGGGTATCATCCTCTTTGATGGGATAGGCTCGCAGTTCGCGCTTTTCATTTTCACCGTACTTGCTTTGAGCCACATAGAGAATCTTATTGTCTGGTGAGAGAAGCAATCCATTAGGGCAGGTGGTATCGTAGGTCATTCGTTTGACCCTCCAGGTTCCGTCCGGTTGAGGATCGGCGCGAAAAACAGATTCATGATCGAGTTCCATATCGGCGCGGAAGTCACCATAACGAGGGTCGGTAAACCAAATCCGACCTTGAAGATCTATAGCTAAATCATTGGGACTGTTAAAACGCTTGCCTTCAAATCGATCACAAATGACAGTAGTACTCCCATCAGGCTCATAACGGACGATCCGTCGTCCACCACTCCCCCCTTCACACGCATAGAGGCGCCCATCCTTATCTAACATAAGACCATTGGCGTTATTAGTACCACTTCGGACTTCCGTGCATTGTCCGGTTTTTGGATCATAGCGCATAATCCGACTTTTGGGAATATTACTGAATAGAAGTCCGGTTCCATCCCAGGCAGGACCTTCTGTGAGTTCCATGGGGCCGGCTATTATCTCAAATTTCCAACTCATACTTTTCTCCTTATCAGACCGGGGTTATTTACCATCAAAATTCAGCGTTTTTTGCTCTGTTTAATATCCTGTTACCGACATTGAGCAGTTACCCAATAAAGAAAAAGTAATTATACTACTCCTCTATCTACCTGATCATTAAGATAACTCCCATGTAGAGGAGGAAGCAAGATGGAACTGCTCAAAGTAGAACGTTTGGATCATTTAGGCATGATAGCTGGAGTGATCCAAGATTTGAAACTCATAGAAAAGATAGACGCTCGCATAGAACCGGATGAACAGGAACAAATCAGTACCGGGGAAGCGATAGCGGGAATGATCCTCAATGGGCTTGGTTTTTCCAATCGACCGATGATGCTAACCCCGCAGTTTTTTGAAAACAAGCCGATGGAAGCGCTATTTAGAGAAGGAGTCCAAGCGGAGTATTTCAAGGAGTATTTCAATCGGTTCAAGTTGGGTCGAAGTCTGGATAAAGTGTACCGGTATGGCTGCGACCTGTTGTTCAGCGAACTAGCCCGCCCGGTGTGTGAGCAAGAAGGGATCGATCTTCGATTCAACGATTTGGACACGACTTCTTTTTCGGTCAGTGGGGAGTATATTTCCGAGAGCGATGAACAGGCTATCGTCCTAACGCACGGCTATTCGAAGGCGCATCGACCGGATTTGAAGCAGGCGGTGTTAGAGTTGATGGTCACGCAAGATGGAGGAGTGCCGTTGCTCAGTAAGAGTTGGAATGGGAATGCGTCGGATAATGCCGTGTTTAAGGAACGCAGTGCGGGGCTGATCGAACAATTCAAGGCGAGCGAGTCCCCCAGGTATCTGATAGCGGATAGCAAACTCTACACCGAGGCGAACGCTGTAAATTTAGCCCGGATTCGATTTATCAGCCGGATACCGAGTACCTTGAAAAAAGTAGAGGATCAACTGATAGAGCAGGCCTGGCGCTTTGGGGAGTGGGAAGTGTTGGAGGAGGGTTATAGTTATCAGCGAGTAGAGTTAGGCCACTATGGGATAGCCCAACGTTGGTTAGTGATCTCTTCGGAGGCTGCTCGGCAGCGAGGAGAGCAGACGGTGGGTAAAGCAAAAGACAAAGAGAAAGCACAAGTTGATAAGCAGTTGTTTCATCTGCAAGCTCAACGCTTTGACTCCCAGGAAGCGGCCAAGCAAGCCCTGGACAAGATAGGACGAAAACTGCGCTATCACCAAATTGAAAACCCGGTACTCCGCGAACATATCCAGTACGCCCAAAGGGGAAAGTCTACGGAGCTGACTCCGATCCAGGCGATTCGTTGGCAGATTCAAGGGGGGGTCGCCCCGGATGAAGAGAAAATCCGCCCGAACAAAATCAGAAGGGGTGTTTTGTGCTGGGCACCCCGCTTGAAGATAACGACTTGACGGATCTGGAGGTCTTCAAAGCTTACAAGGGTCAGAGTTTTGTGGAGCGAGGATTCCGATTTCTGAAGGAGCCGGTATTCTTTGTCTCTTCTTTGTTTGTGAGCAAGCCAAGTCGGATTCAAGGGCTTTTGATGGTGATGACGCTGGCGTTACTGGTGTATTCAGTGGCCCAAAGACGCCTGCGCCAGCAGTTGCAGACCCAAGGAGAAACGCTGCCCAATCAAATCAAACAACCTACAGGTACCCCCACCCTTCGACGGGTCTTTCAGCTTCTGGAAGGAATTACTCGGGTAGTGTTTTCGGTCCAGGGGCATATTCAGGTAGTTGTTGACGGCCTGAGCGAGTTGAGAAAAAAGATTGTTCAACTCTTTGGGCAAACTGTATGCCAAATATATCAAATTTCTTCAGCATAGGGGGTGCTCAATGTCGGCTGATACAACCTGTTAGAGGAATTTGAGAAAGAGTTAAACCCTTAGCTCAAATTATTGGGATAGGCTAGGTAATGAACCAGATGAAGAAGAGGAAGAAAAGGAGGGGTAAAAATGAAAGTCGAGTTCTATCCCGTTTCAGAAATTTTAAAATGGAGATTTTTCAAAGGAAGGAAAGCCGGTAGATGGCAAGGAAGAGAGAATAAAGATAAAAGAGGGAGAGGCAGACCCTCAGAGTCTGCTTAGTTCAGGTAATCGCCTAAGCTTTTGGCGATTGCCCGCTTTTTTAATTTCTCTTTGGCCCGCTTCTCCAGTTGTCGAACCCTTTCTCGACTGAGGTGTAAACGTTTTCCGATTTCTTCCAGCGTCATGGGTTCTTCTCCGTCTATTCCATAGCGCAACCGCAAAATAGTTGCTTCCCGAGGGTCTAACTCCTTTAAAAGCCCTTGAAGTTCTTCAATGAGGGTCTGTTTAATCAAAATCTCATCGGGTGAGAGATCATCTTTATTAGCAATCAAGTTCATTAAGGTAACTTTTTCATCATCGGTAGTCGCCATATCTAAGGATAAAGGTCTTTGTGAGAATCCCTGGATGTCTCGAACTTCCTCTTCTGAAAGATCCATTCGTTCGGCGATTTCTTTCAAAGTGAGTTCTTTCCCTTCTTGAGAGAGTTCTTGGGATATTTTACCGAGTTTTACTGCGAGTCCTTCTTGTTTTAAAGGCAGACGAATGGTTCGGCCTTTTTCAGATAAAGCTCGTAAAATAGCCTGTCGAATCCACCACACTGCATAGGAAATGAATTTAACATTCTTCGCCGGATCGAATCGCCTAGCTGCTTCAATAAGTCCGAGGTTCCCCTCATTGATTAAGTCGCTCAAAGGCAAACCGACTCCTTGAAAATCTTGGGCAACTTTAACTACGAATTTTAGATTTCCTTCTACTAACCGGTTCAACGCTTCGTGATCCCCCTTCTGGATTCTCTCGGCCAATTCTTTCTCTTCTTCTCGCGTAGTGGTAGGGATCTTCCCAATTTCTTGCAGGTAAAGCCAGAGATTTTTATCACCGGAAGCGTCTGTTGCCATTTTGGACGCTTTGGCCGTTTTTATAGCCATACTTCTTCAATACCTCCTTTCTATTCAAAATAGAGAAAAAAAAGGCAAGGACCAAAATCCCTGCCTCGGTGAAACAAGTGTCAAAAAAAGATCCCAGCGACGACCTACTCTCCCACAGGGTCCCCCCTGCAGTACCATCGGCGCTGAAGGGCTTAACTTCTGTGTTCGGAATGGTTACAGGTGTTTCCCCTTCGCTATGGTCACTGG
>JAUQPW010000138.1 GCA_030550175.1 bacterium | reverse complement strand
ACACTTCGGGTTAAATGATTTATCCGAGCTACCTGAGCCCGATGAGTTTGAAGAAATGGTATCATGATGGAAAGATTACAAAAGGTTTTAGCAAGGGCAGGAATTGCTTCCCGGCGGGAGAGTGAACGGCTGATTAAAGAGGGTCGGGTCATGGTCAACAGTAAAATCGTCACCCAACTGGGAACCAAAGTAGACCCCACCCAGGATATTATCCAGGTAGACGGAAAGCAGATCTCCCTTAAAAAGTCCTATCATTACCTTCTCCTCTATAAACCGGCCGGGTATTTGACGACCTTCAAAACAGATGAGGCTAAGCCGACCCTGGCCGATTTGCTCCCCAAGCTAAAGGGTCGAATCTTTCCCGTCGGAAGACTGGATTTTAATTCCGAAGGCCTGGTTTTTCTGACCGATGATGGGGAGTTGGCCTATATTCTCCAACATCCTAAATTTGAGGTTCCTAGAACCTATGAGGTGCGGGTACATGGCATTCCCGATGAGAAAGATCTCAATCGATTATCCAAAGGAATCCGCCTGGAAGATGGGAAAACAAAACCGGCTAAAGTCCAGCTTTTGCGAACAACCGGTAAAAATGCCTGGCTTCAAATAACGATCTATGAAGGTAAAAAACGGCAGGTTCGACGTATGTGTGAGGCGATAGGCCATCCTGTTTCCCGGTTGATACGGGTAGCCCTGGGGCCTTTAACCCTGCAAAGACTTGAAAAGGGAAGCTATCGATTTTTAACCCCTGAAGAGATTGCTTCCCTTAAGAAATACGTAGAAAGACTCAGCCGGAAGAAAGACAAAACTAAGTAAGTACAGGGGTATGGGAAGTGTGGGAGTATGGGAAGTGTGGAAGTGTGGGAGTATGGGAAGTGTGGGAGTATGGAAGTATGGAAGTATGGGAGTATTCCCATACTTCCGTATTTCTTTATTTAACCCAGTAAACCAAAAGGATCGACAAAGAAGATGATCAGTACGGTCACCAGTACGTAAATAGCAATAGATTCGATAAAGGCCAGACCGATAATCATAGCCGTTTGGATTCGCGGTGCTGCCCCGGGGTTTCTGGCAATTCCATCGCAGGCACTTACAATAGCACGTCCCTGGCTTAAACTGGTAATCAAAGAACCGATGGCCATAGCGAATCCACCGGTAAAAACGGCTACAGAAAAGTAAGTAATTCGATTGGCCCCACCCGCAGACTCCTCAGCGGTTTTTTCAGCAGCCAAAACCGGTAAAGCAACAAAAGCAAGCAACATTACAAAAGCGGTTACAACAAGGGTTTTCTTTGAGAGCACGTGTTTTCCTCCTTTTTCTGGTGATAAAGGATGAAGGATGAATAGGTACTTCAGGTACATCTATTCATAATTCATCCTTTTAATGTTCTTCCTCCCCAGCTACAGCACCGGCAAGGTACAGGCAAGTTAGAAGAACGAAGATAAAGGTCTGAATAAGACTCGTGAAAACAGCCATAAACATCATGGGTAAAGGAACCAGCAGCGGGGTAATGTAAACCATCAGCACGGCAAGAACCAGATCCTCACCCATGATATTCCCAAAAAGACGCATCGACAGAGAAAGAGGTCTTGCAACATGGCTAATAATTTCCACCGGGAACATCAGTGGAGCCAACCAGGGAATGTTTTTCTCCCCAAGACCGGGTCCCATAAAGTGTCGAATATAATTCCAGGCTCCATGTTCTCGAATTCCCTGATAGTTATAATAGATAAAAACCACCAGGGCACAAGATGCCGTTGTATTCAAACTGCTGGTCGGAGACTTAAAGCCGGGGATTAACCCAAGAATATTGGAGAAAAAAATATACAGCGCCAGCGTTCCTACCAGAGGTAGATATTTTCTTCCTTTAGGCCCAACGGTGTCTTCCAATAAATTATCCAGGGCCAGGACTAGAATCTCAATAACCGATTGAAGCCGGGAAGGAATAAAAGTGATATTCCTGGATATAAAGTACCCCAGACTTATTAAAATGGCCATGACCAGCCAGGTCATGAGTACATGCTCAGGTACATGTAAACCAATCCAACTCAATAAAGTACCAATGAGTGTCGGATGTTCAAGTTTTTCCATTTCTTTCGGATAATCTTTACAATGAAAGTAGTAACAATGTCCGTTGCTACTACAAACGTTACGCTTTCTTCTGCCTCTGTTCTTGAATGGCTTGACCGATTCCCGTCAGGGTTATGGCCACCAGAATTAAGGATAGTCCCAAAATAAAGCCTATCAACCCGCCTGTTTTAAGTTTAAAAACATAGAGGGTTGCTAGGGCAATCAGTCCGAATCGAAAGAAGAATCCAAGAAAATAAAGAAGGTTGACCTTTGCAGGAATTCGATGAGGAATTAACGTCCTTCGCACCGAGAAGGTAAGTCCTCGAAAATTAAGTAAGCAAACTCCTCCTCCAATTAAAATACCCAGCGTAAAGTAAAGATTTTGAAAAATTAAGCTGGCCACCACCACGGCCACAAGTAACCGGACGTAGTTTATTTCGATTTGTCGGATACTAATCCCTTGTCGGGGGTTTGTCACCTCCTTCGAACTTTTCACGGGAGTCCTCTTTACCAAGTTTGGTTACCTCTTTAATGACAATACTAAACCCTGCTGCGATTCCAAAGATCATAAAAAGTAAAAACATCCAGGGTTTAGTTCCCAGGAGACTATCCAGATACAGTCCAATAGCAACGCCAATAACAATGGACATGGCCATTGCTATTCCCAGCGAGCTAAGTTGCCCCACCTGTCGGAGCGGTTTCCATTTATCCTCCTGACTCACTTATTTTTTATTGAACTAATAGGTTTTATATTTGAGGGGAACTGAAGGTTAATTACTACACAGTATAATATAGCGTCAAGACTTTTTTTGGAAAGTAGGAAAATAAAATTTCAGAACTTTCCAATCTGGACCCTTCCAAAGGAAAATCTTGACGTAATTTCTTGGACCTGATATCTTAGCGTTGACTATGAAACGGAATTATCTTTTTTGTTTAATCCTGTTGTTCGGAGTTATTCTTCGTTTTTATGGGTTGAATTGGGGAGCCCCGAGTTATGCCTTTCACCCCGATGAGCTTCGACTTTTCTATGCCGTTGAGGAAATTTCAACGAAAAATCTGAACCCTCACTTCTTTGCCTATGGATCTTTGCCGATCTATCTACTCAAACTCGGTCAACAGCTTGCCCTTCTATTGTTTCCTGCTTTATCTCCTTATGAAGCTTTCTTCCTAGCCGGAAGGGTCCTTTCAGCTTTATTGGGATCGGCAACGTTACTGGTTCTTTATAGATTAGGGAAGGAATTTTATTCCTGGAAAGTAGGTTTCTTTGCTGCTGCCTTTCTGGCTGTAGCGGTCCTTCACATTCAACTTTCTCACTTTTTGACCGTAGATGGGATGCTCACCTTCTTTGTTACGGTAGCCGTTTATTTTGGTGCCCGCTTAATTAAACAGCCTGCACAGGTCCGATACTATATTTTAACCGGCATTTTTACGGGAATGGCCCTGGCTACCAAGTTCAGTGCACTTTCCCTCTTCGGAGTTCTGGTTCTGGCCCATATTCTGTCCTTTCTCGGCCCAGGACAGACTTTTCTTTTTAAAAAGGCTCTTTCTCTCAAAGGTTTGAGTCTTCTGGTTCTGGCGTTTCTGGCCGCCGGAATAACCTCTCTCCTCACGCAACCCTATGCTTTACTCGATTATTCAGAATTTTTCCGGCAGGTTAAGGAGCAGAGCGATCTGGTTCGAGGCGTAATTCAGTATCCCTATACCATCCAATATGAGAAAACACTTCCTTACTTCTATCATCTAAGAAATCTCATCGGCTATAGCATGGGGATCCCCCTGGGTATCCTAACTTTGGTCGGTGTTGCCTGGATGGGTTTTGTAACCCTCCAGAGATGGGTCCAGTCCTTCAAAGATAGTAGGTCGGTTCCGGAGTTTCCCCTCCAAAGTCTCCTGGCAAAGGGTTATGGGTTTGGGATGTTGGAAGTGTTTCCGGGGAGAGATCAGAACTTTCAAATCTATCAAAAAGTTAATACCCTGATCCTGGCCTGGACGGTGGGATACTTTCTTCTCACAGCCGGACTTCAGGTTAAGTTTATCCGATATCTACTCCCTATCTTCCCCTTCCTTTGTTTGTTGGGTGCTGTTGCCCTGGCAGAGTGGGAAAGTCGCCTCAAGAAAACAGGGGAGCTTTCTTCTCTAAGCCAGGGAAGGAAGCTGAAGAACCGTGTTACTTTCGTTCTGGGGATTGGAGTGTTTCTATTTTCTTCTGTATATGCCCTTGCTTTTGTTTCCATTTATGGAAAAGAAAATACCCGAGCGACTGCCTCCAAATGGATCTATGCGAATATTCCACCGGGTTCTACCATCCTTGGAGAAGATTGGGATCTAACTCTTCCAATTCCCATCGATGGTTTGGATCCGAGGATTTATCAGATCATTTCCTTAAGTCTCTATCATCCCGATGACGCGAGAAAACTCGAGGATCTTTCTCAAAAATTATCCCGTGCGAGCCTGGTAGCTCTGGCCAGTCAGCGGGTTTATGGTTCGATTCTGCGAGTTCCAGATCGATATCCTATTACGTCTAAATACTATAAACTCCTTTTCGAGGGGAAGCTCGGATTTAGCCTGGTAGAAGTCGTTACGCGATATCCGACCCTTTCATTTCAAAAGTCCGGCTGGCGTATAACCTTCAAGGACCGTTTTGCCGATGAAAGTTTTTCGGTTTACGATCATCCTAAGATCCTTTTATTTAAGAAAACAAAAAACCTGTCGGCTTCTGAGATTCAGGCTGTTTTAAAGGAAGCGGACCCTGTTTATGATTCCTTTGTCCTGTTAAGTAAAATGTTGACCGTTGAAAAACCTCCCCTGGAGCTTCTGTTCCCTACGGGTTTCGAAGACCTGGAAGAGAGCTCCGAGGAACTCGAAGGTACCGAAACGGTAGAAAGCGGTTTGAAACCTCCGGTTACAGATACCGAGACGGGACCTATAGGTTTAACACCGACTCCTCTGGAGATCGATCCCAGATCTGGCTCCCGTTCAGATTCCGGTCGGCAGGTTGAAAATCTTACCCAAAGCCTTTCCCTTAAACCCGGAACTCCAAAAGGAGAAAGGGAAGTCGAACCGTTGAAACCCTTTTATGAACAATATGGCTGGCTCCTCTGGTTGGTAACCATCGAACTGATGGGACTCATTTTTCTACCTATCACGGTGCTGATTTTTCGAAAACTTCCGGATGGGGGATATCCTTTAGCTAAAGTTTTAGGGATTCTCATCCCGGCCTATTTAACCTGGTTTACGGTCAGTTGGGGGGTATTTAGATATTCCAGAATTCTCATCTTGAGTACCCTGGGATTATGCCTGGTGGTCTCTGTTTATATAACTTTACTTGCCCGAGATTTTCTCCACACTTTTTTCCCTCGTCGTATCTTCCATTTTCTCATAAACGAGGCCGTTTTTTTAACAGCGTTCGTCGGCTTCCTCATCTTTCGGGCTTACAATCCCGATATATTCTGGAGTGAAAGCTCCATGGATTTTTCTTTTATCAACTCGGTCATTCGATCCGAGTGGTTTCCCCCCCAAGATCCCTGGTTATCAGACTTTCCACTAAATTACTACTACTTTGGTCACTATCTGGTCGCAACCCTGACCAAACTTACCGGAATTCCTGCTCAGATCACCTACAACCTGGCCTTTGCGCTAATCCCGGCCCTGGTCATATCTGAAGTTTTTAGTTTACTCTTTAACCTGACCTCTAAATACCAATACGGTCTTCTAGGAGTTCTGTTCTCCTGTCTTATAGGCAATCTGGATGGATTGGTTCAGTTATACGATATATATCGCGGTAAAGAAGCCGTTTTTCGCTTCTTTCGAAGTGCCCACGAGGTCATTCCTTACACGGTTCATGAATTTCCCTTCTGGAGTTTCATTTTTGTAGACCTCCATGCCCATGTCCTGAACATGCCTTTCTTTCTTTTTATTCTATTAATCGGGCTTCAGCTTTTATTTGAAGAAGAGAAAATTCCCCCATGGCCCCGTTTGACCTCGTTACAGGTACCGTTAAATCTCCTCTCCTGGACGATTTACGCCCTTGGCCTGGGTACCCTTTCCGTTATCAGCAGCTGGGATTATCCCACGGCGGTTATCTTCCTGTTGTTTGTGGTTCTTTACCGAAGCAGAATCTCCTACCTTTATGAATCTTCCCCGGGTAAGGGATTTTTTCATAAACTGTATCGGTTCCTGCTCAAACCGATAATAAGTATATTTGGAGTATTAGTCCCCCTCAGTCTTCTACTTTATCTACCTTTTTATCAAAACTTTTACCGTCAACAAATGGGTTTAGGGCTTGTGGGAAAAGCCATCACACCCCTTTCTTCCTTTCTTATTTTCTTCGGCCTGTTTATTTTTATAATCCTCTCCTATTTCTTGAGGGCCGGTTTTATCCTTTCTAAAGATTCTCCTCAATTTAAGAAAGTCTTTTACAGCCTGGTCGTTCTTTTCCCGGTGGGGTTTTTCATAAGCTTACTTTCCGATGAATCTTATCTGGTCACGGTTCTGCTACTTTTTCTTTTGGCCCTTGTCCTGCTTATTTTCCCACGACAGATTCAGTCCCTATCCGATGGGTTTATATTTCTTTGCTTAATGTTGGGGTTGATCATTCCCTTAGGGTGTGAGTGGATTTTCGTCCGGGATTTTCTCCAGGGAGGAGAGGCCTGGAGACAAACAATCACTTTTTTTAAGTCTTTTAAGATTTTTGAATTGACTATAGCCGAATACAACGGTGAATGGCGACGCATGAATACCATTTTTAAATTCTATATGCAAGCCTGGTTTCTGCTATCCCTTGCTTCCACCTATCTGCTCTATCTTCTTTTTAACCGACAAGGAGTTCTTTCTACCTCTTCCGAATTCCGTATACCTCCGTACTGGCTTCTGGGATTACCTGAGCGTTCAGGATCCGGGGTTTTAGCCCGATTACCTTTTAAGGGAATTGTCCGAAGTCTTAAGCCTGTCTGGTGGGCCGGTCTATTCATCTTGATAGGAGGTTCCCTGGTTTTTACCATAATGGGGGTTTACGGACGGAAATACCACGATAACTATAACCGGGTTCATCTTCCTCCCACCTGGGATGGACTCGCTTACCTGAAAGTGAAGGATCCTTGGGAATATCGGGCCATTGCCTGGTTAAATCAACATATTGAAGGAAGTCCTGTTATCCTGGAGGCGGTTGGAGAGGATTACCTCTATGAATTTAACCGTATCTCTTCAAATACGGGATTACCCACTGTTCTGGGATGGCCGAGCCATGCCGAACAGCGGGAGCACTGGGGCCTATCTGCCGAGCGAAGACAGGCAGTTCAAACCATCTACAGTAGTTCTGATATAGAACATATCCTGCGGCTACTATTAAAATACGATGTGTCTTATATTTATATTGGAAACACCGAGCGAAGGACTTATCCAAAAGCGGGGTTGGAGAAATTTGAGCAGGCAAAGGACCTTTTTAAGGAAGTTTATCGGGATGGCCCGGTTCAAATTTATAAGGTGATAGAATATATCATTCCCCAGGGTTGATCTATAGAGTTGTCCGGATCTTGAACAGAAATATGGCGAGAGCCCATCTCTATGAAGCAATCCCTTAAAACAAGCCGGGATTGCTTCATGGAAAGGTTGATCCCCCTTTGATAGGTTCAGGGGGATTTTAAGCTTTGTCAAAGGGCTTCTCGCAACGGTGGGTCAGGCTTTTTAACTACCAAATCTCTGTTCCATTTCCCGCCGAATTCGTACCGCCAGGTCAGTTTCATCGTATTCCACATCGGACCAGCGAATCGGTTGGCCTGCAGCTACCTTATTTTTGAGTTTTAGGTGGTGGGCCAGGCCTATAGGAAGGGTGCCTGATTTCAGGGCCTGGGTTGCAGGCATCAATCGGCCATAGACACAATAACCCCCTTCTCCATCCAGGATCTCCCCGGCTGCCAGATCCCGTTTGGCAATGGCTGCTACATCTCCTCGGAATCCCGTTGCAGTACCTGTTGCTTCCCTACGTAAACCTACTCTCAGAACACTGATCGGAACTTCCAATCCGATAAGATGGAAGGGCTTATACATGGCTGCATAACGCCCGGTGGAATCAACCTTTAAGCCATAATCGACAAAACAACGCTTAACATAATCGTTGGGAGCCGCAAATGTCACATAAACTCCCCATCGCAGGTCCCGAAAGACCGGTCGCCCATCTCGCTCCAGGCTAGAAACTACTTCTACCGTACCTGGGTGACTGAGCTGGCCCCCTTCACTACGAGGGCGACATACATGGGCTAAATCATCTACTCCACAAGGCGGGAAGTTCAGACCTTCCGGTTGGGGAATCAATCCGGTCGCATTGGCCACAGCCGCCATTTCAATAGCCGATTTGGTTCCATCCAGGAAGGAATTGAACATACGCGGATTGAGATTATCCTCCAGAGCCCTTTCCCGCTTGATGCCGAAATACTCCCAAACTGTATCTGGGGTCGAGGTATGGTAAAGTGGAAGATATTTAGTTCCTTTACCTGCACAGATCACTTCAAAGCCACAAGCCCGTGCCCACTCCACCAACTCACAAATCAAAGCGGGCTGATCTCCATAAGCCAGACTATAAACGACGCCTGCCGTGGCTGCACGCTCGGCCAACAAAGGTCCTGCCAATACATCGGCTTCTACATTGACCATGACCACATGGCGGCCATTTTCAAAGGCCTTAAGGGCATGGCTTATTCCAACAGCGGGGATCCCCGTTGCTTCAACCAAAACCTCCAGCCCTTCAGCCTGAATAAGCTTTTCACTATCATCGGTTAAATACGTCTTACCCGTTTTGAACGCTTCAACGAAACTACCGGCTGTAAATTGCTCTTGGGGCCAGCCTGCACGAAGCAAAGAATTGCGAATACGTTCTACCGATAAATCAGCAATACCTAATACATGCAGGCCCTTCACGCGAAGGGCCTGACTTAAAAACATGGTCCCAAATTTACCAGCCCCAATAAGTCCAACTCGAAGTGGATTGCCAGATTCGGCACGGGCCGCTAATAATTGTAATAAATTTTGATTCCTCATAACTGTTCACCTCCCGGTTAAATAACTCCATCGAGTATCTTCGCTAAGAGTGCTTATTTAGTCGGTAATAGATAAGCCTTGGGGTAGACTCCCAGACGGAGTAATCTGCTAGTAGCCGGGAAAATAAAAAAAGTTGATTATCGGCTTAGACAGATTACTCCTCCCTCTTCGTCTAAAGCCTATCGAAGGATAAAGGCCCTCCCTACTTCGATAAGCCGGATCTGAGCAAAGTCGAAAAGCCCAGGACAAACCATGTACAGCTCATAGCCGATTTCAATCCAGAATTGGTACTACCTGGTACCGGCTTGGATAAGAAACCCTGTTGGAAAGTTTACTACGATAAATCTGGGAATTCAACGATAAATCAACAAATTTTGAAGATTCCTTCTTCACCAGATGAGGGTTTATTTTAGGAAGGGTCGTTATACCTCTTTTAAGGTTTCTATACCTTATTTAAGCCATGACCCTCTTCGGCCAAGCTGATCAGGTTTTATTGGTAAACCTTCCGGGAATCTATCTATTAGCCTGGAGATTTAGAGGTTTATACCAGGAATTTACCATACTGATGGGTTTAGCTTTTCGGATAAGTTTTTAATTTATAACATCTTATAAAAGACCCATCGCTTTATGATGGCTGGCACAAAACTAGCTTTTAAATCCGGTAGGAAATCTAACCTACGTAGATTTCTTAATCTGAAGCATATTTCTGATACCGATTCTATTCTGAAACCTGCCTTCAGAGGAAGGAAATTTCTAATGGCAGGTTTCTCTAGGGAATTGGTGGGAAACAGTGACAGGAGACCAACATCTTTAGAGAAAAAATCACATCAGGTGATTTTTTTATCTGAAGCCATTTAGGAGGAAAAAATGATCAGGAAATTAGGGATATTAACTTTAGTTTTAGTTGTAACCGTAACCTGGATAGGAATAAGTTATGCTCAACAACCGAGTAGTCAGAGTAGTAATCCGGCGGGTCAGACGAGCCAGCCATCTGCACAGCCCAGTCAACAGCCTGAGATGAAGTCCGGAACTGCAACCGGTGAGAAAGCTACAACTCCTCGTCAAAAGAAAAAAACTACGGGTCTTGAAAAGGTCTATGGAACCATTAAAGAGGTTTCTGGAAATACCCTTACTCTAACGCCGGCGAAGGGCAAAAGTGCTACAACTCCGGAACCTATCTCTATTACCCTTACTGACAAAACCAAAGTAAAAGGGGGTAGCACTGCGGACCTTAAAGCAGGCGAGCAGGTTACCGTCTGGTATAAAGAAGAAGGGGGTTCCAAGGTTGCCCAGACGGTAAAAATCCGCCGTACCACCGGTGCAAAAAAGTCTACCAGCTCGAAAAAAGCTGCCAGTATGAAAAAGGCGTAAGGAAATACAAAGAATCCTTCCGTAGGATATAAAACTATATCTAAGGGCACGCAACCGCGTGCCCTTATTTATTTTATTTTAACCCCTAGAGAGGGTATTACCTGGATGTGATCGGAATCCCAAATCATCCTTGACAGTCCATATTTTTCTCCTTA
>JAUQPW010000137.1 GCA_030550175.1 bacterium | reverse complement strand
TAAAAGAAACAAAAGGGTATTGTTTGGATATATGCATTCATTAAAAAAAAAAAAAAAAAAAAAAAAAAAAAAAAAAAAAAAAATAAACAAAAATAAAAAAAAAAAAAAAGGCAACCCAAACAAAATAAAGTTGATTAATCTTAAAGAGGGTAGGATCCCGAAGAAGATCCGGTGCATAATAGAGGGAGTTGGCGATTTTATCGGAGAACATCCAACCTATATGGGCATGCCATATTCCCCGCAATAGGTTCCATATCCCTTTTCCATGAAGATGGGGTGAGTGGGGATCGCCTGACTGATCACTGTAGGCATGATGACGGCGATGGGAGGCTACCCAGAAGAGGATGGGGCCTTGAGCAGCCATAGAGCCAAGGATAGCCAGGATGATCCGTAAGACTCTACCGGCTTGAAAGGCACGATGGGCAAAATAGCGGTGGAAGCCTACCGTAACACCTATCATGATCACCATATACATACTGACAAGGATTCTTATTTCTATGCGATTAATTCCATATTTCCAGGCTAAAATCACGGCTCCAACAAACCCTAGAAAGGGGATGACCACCACAGCCAGAGCAATACTTCGTTGAAGCCTTCGGGCAAAAGGGCTTATGGCTATGACTCCTGGAATCTTAGGTAAATTCGTAGAAGTTTTAAATGGGGGCCGGAAATGATTTTCACCCGATGAGGTGCTGGGTTTACTATTTTCTGGATTTTGGATTTCCATTTTTCCTCCCTCCTTGATAGGGTCCATTCTGTTTTTGATCTAACGGCTCCTTCTGGACTCCACAAGCATACGCACTGTGGGAACTTTGACATCCCAGGCTAAACCTATCCTCTCAAGGATACGAATAACACAACCATTCCAGTCAATCTGCCACCACTCTAACCCATGTCTGGCCGAGCCTGGGAAAGCATGGTGGTTATTGTGCCAGCCTTCACCGAAGGCAAGGAGGGCGATCAAGAAATTGTTTCTACTTTGATCACGGCTATGAAAGGGATGGGTACCACAAACATGGGTAATGGAGTTAACACTCCAGGTGGTATGGTGAACTAAAAAGGTCCGTACGAGTCCTCCCCATAAAAATCCCTGGAGGGTTCCTACCCAGGTTCCCGTCAGAATTCCTCCTAGAACGGTGGGAATAAGGAGGCCTAGGAACACCCAGGCAAAATAGAGCCGATTAACTTTAAAGAGAAGAGTATCTCGAAGTAAATCAGGTATGTAATGGGTCCAGTCGGTAACTTCGTGGACAAATAGCCATCCGGTATGGGCATGCCATAACCCACGGAGCAGACCGGAAATTCCCTTCCCATGGAGATGAGGTGAGTGAGGATCGCCGGATTGATCACTGTAAGCATGATGGCGCCGGTGAATAGCTGCCCAAAAAAGGACAGGCCCCTGAGCAGCCATGGAACCGAGGACGGCAAGAATAACCCGTACCACCCGGTTGGTTTTGAAGGCACGATGGGAAAAATGCCGATGGAAACCCACTCCAATTCCAATTATGGTAGCCGCGTACATCCCGATGAGAAGACCTAACTCCACAGGACCCAAAGCATATCCCCAAAACAGAATAATGGCAGCAAGGAACCCGAGAAAGGGCATAATAACAACCGTCAGGGCAACGGTTCGTTCGAACTTTTGGGCGGGTAAACTGGCCATTGCTATCCCAGGAAAATCAGATGGCTTTGAAGGAGTCTTAAATTTTGCCTGGCTTCCTAATTTAGTAACCTCTGACATGACTGACCTCCTTTGTGGTCTTCCTTTTATAGAAGGATTTTAATCTTAATTACAAGGATCACAATATATCTTCTAACGGGTAGTCCCTTTGCTGCCTAAGGTACTGAGAGATTTTGAATAGAGAAGATCTGTTTCAGGCAATGTCCTATTAAAGCAGGAAAGTAACGAAGCAACGTACCTGATCACGTAGAGTAAGTCAACTGAAAAATATGAAATAATTAAATAGTTTGTATGAGGTTAAATGCAAAGAGTGAGCCACTTGTTATAGAGGGTATAAAGGAGGCTCGTAGATTATACCGATCCGTGTTTTATGGAGTAATTATACGATTAATGAGATGACCCCTCCATAGGGATAAATTTCAAACCGGCTCCTATTTTAGGAAACACCTCTTGATACTCCTTGTGGGAAGGAATTTTAAAAGGTTGAGATTTCCGTGAGTATCCCTTAAGCTTCCAGATAGTAAACCTCAGGTTTCCTGAAGACCGGAAAAAACTTTTCGCAAGGGAAAGAAAAGAATTACGCAGAATTAGCTTTACAAAGCAATAGGTTATTCCCTTTGATTCGGATACAGACTTTACTCTTCCAATACATTCAGACTTCCAGCTAGAAATCCGACCCGACAGGCATAATGCTGAATCTTGCCACTGGAGGTTTTAGGAATGCTATTTGCTTTAAGCAACAATACCGCATGAACGTGCAATTCGTGATTTTCTGCTACCGCCTGTCGAATGCTTCCAACTATTTCCTTGACACTCCAGGGAAAGTGATGCGTCGGTGTTGGATGCTGATCAGGTAATGGACAGGATGTGAGGATACTTTTCCTTTCCTCCGTTTGCCGAAAACGTCTTAAATCGTAAGGATGCTCTACTTCGGCCACAATAACGAGTCGTTCTTCACCCTCCTGATCGATGGAAAATGCTGCACAGCAGCCCGGGCGTATAGCTGGATGACTCTGTTCCACGGTCTGTTCGATATCTTGAGGATAATAATTACGACCTCCTATGATGATCAAATTCTTCAGACGACCTGTGATGAACAGCTCGCCATTCTTCAAAAACCCTAAATCTCCCGTACGAAGAAATGGGCCCTCACCGGTATCCATCAGATAAGCCTCGAAGGTCCGCTTTGTCTCTTCGGGGCGATTCCAGTAACTTTGGGCAACGCTGGGTCCTGATATCCAAATTTCTCCTATCCGGTTAGGTGAACACAGGGTTAAGGATTCTGGGTCAACAATAATTATTTTCTGACCCGGTAAAGATCGACCACAACTTATCAGTTTTTGGGTATCCTTCGTAGAACTATCGGGATAGGATACTTCTACCACCTGGTTCTGTCGTAGAGCAGATCCCCGAACGCTGTAAACCGTAGGGGGAGTTCCTTTCAAACCACCGGAAATGATTAAAGTTGCTTCGGCAAGTCCGTAGCAAGGATAAAAAGCTTCTCGACGGAAACCACAGGGTTCAAAAGCCTCTACAAAGCGATCCAGAGTCTCTGCGCGAACAGGCTCAGCACCGCTGAAAGCCACTTCCCAGCAACTTAAGTCAAGGGTGGCTCGTTGTTCCGGAGTGATTTTACGTACACATAAGTCGTAGGCAAAATTTGGACCTCCACTGGTAGTGGCTCTGGTATGGGAGATAGCTTGAAGCCATCGAAAAGGGCGTTGTAAAAAGGCAAATGGTGACATGAGGGTAACCGGGAATCCGCCGTACAGGGGTTGCAGGATACCCCCAATAAGTCCCATGTCATGGTAGGGTGGTAGCCAGATAACTCCCCGGCTATCGGGCGTATGTCCAAAACATTGATAGATCAAGGCTAAATTGTATAATAGATTACCATGGGTGAGCATAACTCCCCTGGGCATGCCGGTAGAACCCGAGGTGTACTGAAGAAATGCCAGGGTATTACCGTCTATGGTTGGATTTTGCCATGCCTCTGCTAAAGTCCCCTGTAAATCCGATAAAGGTTCATCTTGAGTTCTGTCAAAGGCCCGTCCTGGGCAGGATCGAAGAGGAGTCAAGTTACCCAGAGTATCGGTCGTTACCCATTGCAGGCGTTTCAAGAGGGGAGTCTGATCCAACCAGTATGCCACACGAGATAAAATAGATTTCGTGGTAAGTGCCAACGTCGCCTGTGCATCCTCTACAATAGCCTGAAGACGCGACATAGATCGGTTGAACCTGGGTGGATAAGCAGGAACAGCTATCACACCCGCGTACAGGCAGCCAAAAAATGCCGTGATATATTCCAAACCTGGTGGATAGAGCAACAGGGCCTGTTGTCCGGCTACACCTGAGTTTTGAAGCCAACCACCTATCATCCGGGCCTGCCGGTCCAGTTCTTGATAGGTTATCTGAAGTTCTTCTCCTTCTGCATCAACCAGAAAGGTATAAGCCTTCTGCTGAGGTTGTTGAAGCGCCCTCAAACGGAGGAGATCGACCAGGGTAGAGATTCCGGCAGTAGGATTGAAAGGAAGCCCGATCATAGCTCAGACAGGGAAAGGTTCTCGGACCTAAAACCGGATGGTTAACAGACCTTAATTAATTACATCCTTTATGATCCGAACTTTGTCTCCATCCTTTAATAAGGTTTGACCGATGGTCACTACATTTTCACCTTCATTGATTCCGCTCAAGATTTCCACAAGACCGTCTCCGGCTGACCCCACCTTAACGTAACGCAACTGGGCGATGGAATCTGTCCCCACTACAAAAGCACTGGCTTTTCCGGCAGAGTCGACAATGGCTACTTTAGGTACTGTAGGAACGGTACGAGAGTTTTGAATTCGAGCAAAGGCAGATAGACCCGGTTTCAGAATCCGATTGGGATTATCGACCCGGATATGGGCTTTAAAGGTCCGGGTATCCGTATTGGTATTCGGCTCGATTTTCACGATGGTTCCTTCCAAGACTTCATTAGGAAGGGAATCTAAAGTTACCTTTGCGGTCTGTCCGAGATGGACCGAAGTTAGCTTTTCTTCGGCGACATTGGCCACAACCATGGCTGGCTGAATATTCCCTATAACCAACAAGCTGGTGCCTCCTGTACCTCCGATAATTTCACCTGGGTTGATATTTCGTTCGGTAATAACCCCTACGATGGGAGATCGTACAATTGAATTATCCAGGTCATATCGGGCCTTAGCCAGAGCTTGAAGTGCAGTTGTATAGTTAAAGATGGCAGAGGTTAAATCTGCCTGAGAAGTAACCTCTTCATTTTTGAGGGCATTTTGGGATTTTAACAGGTTTTCCAGGGCGGTATAGTAATCGTTCTCGGCCTGTGCCAGGGCCGATTTATTAGTAACCTCTTCATTTTTGAGAGCGTCTTGGGCTTTCAGGAGGTTTTCCAGGGCAGTTATATAATCCGATCGAGCTTGAGTAAGCGCAGAATTGTTTGTAAACTCCTCGTTTTTCAAACTATTTTCAACTGTTTTAAGGTTCAGCAAAGCCGTACTGTAATCGGCCTGTACCACAGCCAATGCTGATCTATTGACTACTTCCTCATTGGCCAGGGCATGCTGTGCTTTAACAAGCTCTTCTAAGGCCGTTGTATAATCGGATTGAGCCTGGGCAAGGTCAGCTTTATTAGTTACTTCTTCATTTTTCAACTCCGTTTGAACTGTTTTAAGGTCATACAAGGCCGCACTATAATTAAACTCCGCCGAGCTTAATTCCGCCTTATTTGTAATCTCTTCATTTTTTAAGTTATTTTGAGCGATAACATGGTCTTCTAAAGACTTGACATAATTGCTTCTGGCAACATCCAGGGCATTTTGCGCCTGCTCAAGGGCAGCTTGAGAGACAACGGATTGGTTGGTTAATTGCTTCTGACGAGCAACGGCGGCTTCACTGACCTGCAGAGTGGACTTACCAGATATGATAGACGCTTTAGTGGTTTCCAAATGTGCAACCCATTCATCGTGCCGGGTAGGTTGAGTTTTTTTGGTCTGTTCTAACTTGGCTTTGGTACTCTCTACATTGTCCTGGGCCTTTTTAAGATTGGCTAAAAGTTGCTCATGGTTGGTGGGTTGGGTTTTTTCCACTTCTTCCAATTTTGCCTTAGTCTTCTCAACCGTTGCTTCAGCACTTTTAACCGCATTGACCAGTTCTTCATGTCCGGTCGCTTGCGTCTGCTTGAGCTCCTCCAACTTAGCTTTATTGCTCTCCACATCATCCTGGGCTTTTTTAAGGTTGGCTAAAAGCTCTTCATGTTGGCTAGGTTGGGTTTTTTCCACTTCTTCCAATTTTGCCTTAGTCTTCTCAACTGTTGCTTCAGCACTTTTAACCGCAGCAACCAATTCCTCATGTCCGGTTGCTTGCGTCTGCTTGAGCTCCTCCAGCTTAGCCCGGGTTTTCTCTACATTTGTCTCAGCACTTTTAACCGCAGCAACCAATTCCTCATGGTGGGTAGATTGGGTCTGCTTGATTTCTTCCAGCTTGGCCTTTGTCATATTAACCTGTTCCTCGGCGCTTTTTAAAGCAGAGGCTAATAAAGTCTGATCCAGTTCGAATAAAATCTGACCTTCCTCGACATAGTCTCCTACATCTACATGGACTGCTTTCACGCGGGTTCCTACCAGGGTTGAAGTAATATAGGCAAAGGATGACGGTTGTACTTCGGCGCTTGCACCAATCTCCTCGGTAATAGTCGTTACCTTTACCGGATAGACCTTAACGGGCATAGGAGCTCCTGCCTGACGACTCTTCACGGGA
The DNA here is from genome assembly GCA_030550175.1 of bacterium. Lineage (GTDB taxonomy): Bacteria > Moduliflexota > Moduliflexia > Moduliflexales > JAUQPW01 > JAUQPW01. The sequence goes on along the minus strand of JAUQPW010000137.1, from coordinate 4,414 downwards.
TTGGTCTCAATATCGTGCTTCCCGATAGCCCAGAAGATATAAGCCGGAACCAAAAGAACGGTTAGTAAACTTAAAAGAAGAGAACTCCACTTTAAAAGTTTTAACCATCGAGAGGATGATAATTTTACAGGTTTATCGTTCATCATATTAACCACTCACCCTTAACCATTGACAATTTACTTGAGTTAAAGGTTTAGTCGTTAAGTCGTTATTTCTGAAATTCTTGATCATTGTAATAATTCTTAATCAATTCTCAGTAAACCTTTGACCAGAAACCCAAATCCCAATGAAACCACAATAAAGACCATCAACCAGTCCAAATGCCAGCCCCCAAGTATATCATTAAAATATCTGGGAAGATAATTAATCCGGATTGCTTCAATCCAGGGATTCTTAGGAAGAGGAGTTTCATAAGGATTATAGAAAGCCGAGAGAAACCCTTCTTGCCTTAACTCCGGAACTATTTTCAATTCAGGGGTTACTCCCAAATTTACCGTTTCTAATTTTACTTCATCTGAAGGAGAAGGTGGAGTATTAAGATGAGTCCCTGGATGATCCGGGGCCGGTCCTTCTACCACCACCTGTTTACTGAATGTCTGGTCAGGCAACTGAAATTGGAGTAAATATTCTCCGGCCTTTTTCGCCTTAAGCCGCCAGTTAATTTCTCTTTCTTCTTCCAGACGTAGAGGGGGGGTTTCCACTTCAATGGCTTCTGGAGTTTTAAGAGTAATATCCAGATCCAAAGGAGATTTTCCGGCTACCGTCTTAACGGTTACAATGAAAGACTCCTCCGGTCTAAAACTTCTATACCCGTAGCGTGCATTCAGAGGTACCAGGATAAAGATAATAAGGAAAATAAGAACGAGTCCAGGTTTCAAGGAAAGTCCCATATATTTAAAATTATCCCATAAAATCTTTTTCTGGGCTAAAAGCATCTGGGTAAGATCCTCCTTATAAACCCGGATCTCCATAAAATGGATTTTAATCTGATTCTTAACCCTTCGGATGGCTTTCTGATTAGAGGTAAATCGGTAAATTAAAACCATTAAGGTTCCCATCAGGATAGAAATAGCCGTTAATCCTACGATAGGATGAAACCGATGAAAGGGGATGAGAAGGATTTGTAATAGAGAATCTGCTAGATTTAACATAGCTCGCATAATTAATCAATATAGCCTAGACCACGAAGCCGTTTTTCTACTTCTTTTTCTCCTTCAGATTCCTCCCATTTGGCCAACTCTTTTTCTAAAAGGTGGGTGATTAACTCCTCAACGGAAGAATATCCGACATGGGTAGCATATTTCTCAGCTTTCTCTAAAAGCTCTTTCTCCAGTTTAATTTTGGATTTTCCCAGCATTTATAGTTTGTTCGTTGTTCGTTGTTCGTAGTAGCCTCAGAGGTATTAAAAACATAAAGACAGGTGTTTTACTTTTCTCTGGATCCCCATGGCAAAGAACAACGAATAACGAACTAGAAAATAGATTTTCCTTCCATTTCTTGACTCTCCAATCCAAATTCTTTTAAAATAGTCGGAGCGATGTCGATAAGTGCCGGGTGGGCCGATTGGATCTTTTTATTGGTCAGGATAAGACCCGGCACCAGTTCAGCCGCCATGCAATGGTCGCCGCTCCATTTTTTCTTATTTTCTCCCAAAAGTTCCTGGGGGACTTTTCCTAAAGCCGTTTCCCAGGAAGCCCGATAACCTCGATCATATCCTATAATTAAATCCGGAGTCGTTCGAGGATCATATCCCGAATAAATCTCCTCAGCTCGATAAACCCTTTTAATAATAGGTCTTTGGTTTTCAGGATCTTTAATTTCCAGAAGTTTTTGGCTGAGTTCCTTAATCAATTTCTCTCTGTGTAAAGTGGGTTCTACAATGCCTTCGCTTTCACGGCCCCTTAAATTGAGATAAAGGCTGTTGAGGCCTAAGGCGTAAGCTTTTGTGCCCAACCAATCTATATTCTCGAAAAACTCATCGCTTTCCTTTCGGGTCGGGTCCGAGAATTTCATATATCCATTCTGAACCAGCCAGGTATTCAAATTAAAAAACTTATAGAACGGTGCAAAGCCATGATCCGACACGATGATAAGGGTGGTATCCGGACTTAACCGGCTCATGGTCATGGCTAAGATATCATCCATGTGTTTGTAGACAAATCGGATTACATCTTTTTCAGCAGGGGTGAAAGCTCCATCCCCCTTGGAGGAATACATAGGATGTTGGGTATCCCTGTAACGCCAGAACATATGCTGAAGGAGATCGGTAGAGGAGAAGTAGGCAAAGAGCAGGCCGTCTTTAAAACGTTCCAACTCAAATTGGTAAATTTTAAGCTGGTCTTGCATGACGAACTTACTCTGTTGTAAAAACTCTGCATCGCTCAAACGGTTTTCGTTCAGGGCCCAGGTATCCTCTGCAATTCCCTGGGTATAAAATCGTCCTATAAATTTTGCTAACTGGGCAGAATAATCTGTCGGTGTTGAGATAGGAAAAGGAGGTTCCAAGGGATCGATATTCATCGGAGAAACATAAAGTTCAAACTCAGGATGAACCTGTTTGAGATAAAATCGGCAAATGCCTACAATTTTGGAGAGAGGTGCCAGCTTAAATTCAACCCGAATCCAATCACTCCATTCTCCTTCTTTCAGAAGGATTTCCTGATCCTGTACCACAAACTTAGCAACGGGGTTTACAGGATCCACCTTCACAATAAATTCTGTTTCGACAGGGGGTGCATCTTTTTTAAAGAGATTACTCGGACCGATCAGGGTGGATCGAATTTCCTGGCCTTTCTTATCTACATGGTGAATCTCACCGCCGGTAACCTTTCCTTCCTCTTTAGGTTTTGTGGTATAGAAGGAAAAAGTTCCATAGGTTCCTCGGATATCCGGGGTACCCATTCCGGAGAGAGACCTGGCTTTACTTTGTACGGGAGGAAAGTTTACCGGAATTCTCAGAACTGTGGAAGAAATATTATGCTCGCTCAGGATTTCCCAAAAAGCTTTTCCTTTCCTGAGAAGTTCTGTTTTAACATTGGAAAGGGGAATGATCCAATTTCCCAGGCTTATTTTCTTTTCCGGTGCACGGACCCGGGCCATGGAAAAAAACGGAATATACTGTTCTGGATCCCGAGAAATAAAATCGTAAATATTGTGTTTACCTGGATTTAATCCGGTAATGAAGGTAGACCAGGCTACCGGACTCTGAGGAGGAATGGTAGTGGCCAGGGGTAAAAAATCTCCCTGCTCCTTGAGAGTTTGAAAGTGGGGAAGATCCCCCTGTTTTATAAACTCATCCAATAAATCCGGGTCCATTCCATCAAATCCAAGGACAAGGACCTTTTTTGGAGATCCCGGGAGTACAGGTGTCTCACCTGCCAGAATCTGCCCATTCTTCGTGGGAGTTGTGGTTACTTCTCGGTTTATACCCATGAAAAAAATCCCAAGAAGAGCAAACAGGCAGACAAAATAGCCTATGCCGGTCAGTAGAAGCTTAAATCGAATCAATAGCTTGCCGTCTGTTGTCCATTGTCTGTAGTAGTCCCAGAAGCCCAGAGGCCCAGAGAACCCAGAGATAAGCCTTTATTTTATTTCTTCCTATGTTCTCTGTGTCTTTGTGGCAAAGCCCAACAGACAATGGGCAACGGACACCTATCAAAACAGCGATTTTCCATCAAAATAAGGCGGAACTTCAACTCCTAAGGATTTTAGAATGGTTGGAGCTATATCAACAATATGGGGAGATGTTGTCCGAACAGGTCGATTGGAGAAAAGAATTCCAGGGACCAATTGAGGATCGATACAATGATCTCCACCCCAGGCTTTTTCGTTATTTTTAAAGACCTGCTCATCTAATCTTCCAGTTACTGACTCCCAGGAAGCCCGATACCCTTTATTATATCCAATGATGAGATCGGGAGCATTTTCGGTGTAAGGACCGGAGTAAACCTCTCGACTATCGTAAACTCTCCGGATAGCAACCTCACCGGTTTCCTCATCCTTCAAGCCTGTGAGCTTCATACTCAATTCTTTCTTCAACTCCTCAAACTCTTTTCCGGGTTTCACAATTCCCATGGCTTCTCGTCCCTTCAGGTTAATATATAGACCTGCCAGGCCTAAAGCATAGGCTTTGGTTCGACTCCAATCTACCCGCCTCAGCCAATGACTCCCTTTACTTCCGGTGTTTTCTTCCAGGAACAGATAGCCATTCTGGTATAACCAGGTATTCAGATTAACCCCACGTTGGAACAGGCTAAAGCCGTGATCGGACATGACCAGAAGGATGGTTTTCTCATCGACCTTTTCCATTACCCGCCCCAGGAGATCATCCATACGCTTATAAAGGTCCGGTATGACGCCTGTAAGGGAGTGGGGGAGTGGGGGAGTATGGGAGTATGGAGGTGGGGGAGTATGG
>JAUQPW010000028.1 GCA_030550175.1 bacterium | reverse complement strand
GGCTAAAGTCGTCGGAAAAGATCCAAAAACAGACATTGTGCTCCTTAAAATCGATGCGAAAAAAGATCTTCCTGTCTTAGAGTTTGGGGATTCCGATGCCGTTCAGGTAGGTGAATGGGTCATAGCCGTGGGGAATCCCTTTGGATTGAATTATACCGTTACTGCCGGAATTATCAGTGCAAAAGGACGCGTTATCGGTGCAGGCCCCTACGATGACTTTCTCCAGACCGATGCCTCCATTAACCCCGGTAACAGTGGAGGTCCTCTTGTCAATATGGAGGGGAAAATTATCGGGATCAATACCGCCATTATGGCCAGTGGACAGGGAATCGGATTTGCTATTCCTATTAATGAGGCCAAGCATATCATCGAGGACCTAAAAACAAAGGGTAAAGTAACCCGAGGATGGCTTGGACTCATGATTCAAGAGGTCACTCCCGAGTTAGCAGAATCCTTTAACCTGGCCGAACATAAGGGAGCTCTGGTAGCTAATGTGGTTCCCGATAGCCCGGCAGATAAGGCAGGAATTAAGCGCGGTGACGTGGTGATTGAATTTGATGGCAAAAAAATCAACGAATACAGTGACCTGCCTAAACTGGCAGCCCGGGCCGAGCCCGGTCGGAGTGTCGAGGTAAAGGTTAACCGGGATGGGAAAGAACAAACCTTCAAAGTAAATATCGGAGAGTTCCCCGAAGAAGTTGCAGAAGCCGCTACAACCCAGGAAGGTAATACCATTGAAGAAGAAAAGCTCGGTATGGCCGTACAGGAATTAACTCCGGAGTTGGCCGAAGGACTCAACTTACCCAAAGATGAGAAAGGAGTCTTGGTTTCCGAGGTTGAAGAAGGAGGACCTGCCGCAGAGGCCGGAATCCGAAGGGGCGATATTATCAAGGAAATTAATCGGGTTGAAGTTAAAGACCTTAAGGGATATCAAGAAGCCCTTAAATCCTCCAAAGATAACATGATCCTCTTGCTGGTAAAACGGGGAGAAAACAGCATTTATCGGGTTATTAAACTCGATGAAGGAATGAAAGAAGGAACCAAACAGGAGAAGAAGTAGAAACAAGGGAGAACGGGAGAATAAAGACCCGTTCTCCCATTTCTTCTTTTCCCACCTTGAATTTAATCCCATTTTCTTTCATCTAAAATCTTTTTTCCTCCCTCAGGAAGGGTACCTCCAGGTACGAACTCAATCATAGCCCTCAATTTCATGACCTCCCGTACGGTTTGTTCGAGTTGACTTTTTAAAGTGTCCGATTCCATTATGCCGGGTTTAAGCTCTACCCGAAGTGTCAGTTCATCTTGATGGTGGGCGCGCGTAATGACTGCCTGTCCCCTGGCAATATCCGGATGTCTGGCTAAGATTTCATCCACCTGACCGGGTCGAATGAACATTCCCCTTACCTTGGTCGTTTCACTGGTCCGCCCTACCAATTTAACCAGGCGATGGGAGGTTCTCCCACAGGGACAGGGTTCATCGGTAAAATAAGAGAGATCCCCGGTGCCAAATCGGATCAGGGGATAGGTTTTATTGAAATTGGTTACCACCACTTCGCCAACTTCCCCAGGCCCTAGCTGATTCCCCGTTTCCAGATCTACGATTTCTACAATCAGTTCTTCGGGTATGTGCATACCGGATTTTTCCCGACATTCATATCCGATGGTTCCCACATCGGCAGTCAGATACCCCTGTCGAACCAAAAGGTGATACCCTTCTTCCAGCTCCGTCCGCAGAGATTCCGGAAGCATTTCGGCAGCAACAAAAGCAACTTCCAGCGTAAGATCCTTCCGGGGTTGATAGCCTAATTCTTCTGCTTTTCTGAGAAGGGTCATCAGAAAACTGGGGGTGCCGGTGTAACCGGTAACCTTCAGATCGTATAAAATTTTAACCTGAAGTTCTGTATTTCCTACTCCGGCCGGAATAACCGTACAACCCATTGCAACCAGAGCCTCATCTAAAATGAGTCCGGCAGGCGTTAAATGATAAGCAAACGTGTTCTGAACCCTATCTCCTTTCCGAAATCCGGCTGCATACAAGACCTTTTCACATCTCCAATACCTCTCTTCAGGCCCCTGAGGATCATAGATAGGTCCTGGAGAAACATAAATTCGCTTGAGTTGATGAGGTGGAACGGTTGTAAATCCCCCGAAGGGAAGATTTTCTTTTTGAAGCTGGGGAAGCCGATCTTTCTTCGTAACAGGAATCTTCTCCAGATCTTTTATCGTCTGGATCTGCTGCGGAGTCAGATGAGCCTCTTCAAATTTGGCCCTGATAGCCGGTGCATAGGTGTAAGCATAATCCATAATTTCTCGAAGCTTCTGAATCACATAAGCTTCGCGCTCTTTGGGAGGAAGAGTTTCTAAAGCCGGGTCATAGAAACCCGTAGTTCGATCGGATTTTAGCATATTTCTTCTTTTCCTATCTTTGAAACCGGTTTTCTTTCCAAAGAATAAATAAATTTAATTAACCGAGATTAAAAAGCATCCCTGATTCCCATTTTCGAGTCGTCCCCATGGCGTTTTTCCATGATTACGAAATAAACGGTTTCAGCCTGTAGACAAGTGTATCCAAATCTCTGTTTGAAGTCAAGATTTTTCACAAAAGCTTCAACAGGTGCGGTAAGAGATGGGGTCTTCCCATAGTCCCAGAAAGGGGGATACAAAATTCTTAAACAAAATTCTAGACTCTTATAGGTAAAAGGATGTATAATATAAAGGGTTTTGCACAAAGCTGCTCTGTTTCTTATCCTGCGTCGAGTGTCTTAAAATAATCTGGGTGTTTAAATTCAAAAATCTTCTATTTAAATAAAACTCAATAGCTACTCACATATCGTAGTAACGATAAGGAGAAACATAAGGAGATTATTATGACCTTGCTGATAGTTTTAGCCATTAGTATCCTTGGATTAGGTTTTGCTTGGTATCTGGCCCGGTTTGTTTTAGCTCAGGGTACTGGCAAGTATGAAATGCAAGAAATATCTAATGCTATACGTGAAGGGGCAGAAGCTTTCTTGAAGAGGCAATATAAAACCATTGCGATTCTCAGTGGGGCTTTAGGCTTACTGATCCTTCTACTCTATGGATTCTTGAAAGAGGACTGGAATCTGGCGGTTAAAACCACCTTTGCCTTTTTTTTAGGAGCCGGTTGTTCTGCCCTGGCCGGGTACATCGGGATGTACGTTTCAGTCCGTGCCAATATCCGTACGGCCAATGCTGCGCTGACCAGTTTAAATAATGCGCTTATTATTGCCTTGAGGGGGGGAGCGGTTTCTGGAATTACGGTCGTTGCCATGAGTCTTCTGGGAGTCGGGGGGCTTTTCCTTCTCTATGGCGGTTTATTGGATCCTCAAAAGGTTCCTTTTTTAATAGTAGGTTATGGATTTGGAGCCAGTTTTGTGGCCCTATTTGCTCAATTGGGAGGAGGTATTTACACCAAGGCTGCGGATGTTGGAGCAGATTTGGTTGGAAAGGTAGAGGTTGGAATTCCTGAGGATGATCCGAGAAATCCGGCTGTTATTGCAGATCTGGTCGGTGATAACGTGGGAGATTGTGCCGGTCGTGGGGCCGATCTTTTTGAATCCACTGCGGCAGAAAACATCGGTGCCATGATTTTGGGAGTTGCTTTATTTCCCCACTTTGGAATCAAGGGAATTTTATTTCCCCTCCTAGCCCGAGCTTTTGGGCTCATTGCCAGTATGGTAGGCGTCATGGTGGTTAAAACCGATGAACAGGGAGATCCTATGAAAGCCCTCAATAAGGGCTATTACGTAACGGCTGTTCTGGCCACGATCGGTTTTTATATTGCAACCGCAACGATGCTCAAAAACAATCTCTGGTTCTTTCTAGCAGGTTTTATAGGGATTTTGACCAGCATTGCCTTTGTTTATATCACCCAATACTATACCGAATACAAATATCGGCCAGTTAAAGAAATTGCCCAGGCTTCTCAAACCGGACCAGCTACGAATATTATTACAGGACTGTCTGTTGCTCTGGAGTGTACGGCACTTCCTGTGGTGGTTATTTCTGCCGCCATCCTCTTTTCCTATTACTGTGGGCAAAAAGGAATGGAAGGGGGCGGGTTGTACGGAACGGCGGTGGCTACCATGGGTATGCTGGCCACGTGTGCCTATATCTTAGCCATGGATACCTTTGGTCCTATTACAGATAACGCCGGTGGCATTATTGAAATGTCCCAACAACCTGATGAAGTCCGCAGGAAAACCGATCGATTGGATGCCGTTGGGAATACCACCAAGGCCCTCACCAAAGGATATGCCATTGGAAGCGCAGCCCTCGCCGCTTTCTTACTTTTTTCAGCCTATCTGGATGAGGTTGCCCATATCACCGGTAAACCTTTCCATTCGGTAGATATCGCTAAAGTGGAAGTATTTATCGGAGGGCTTTTGGGGGCCATGCTGGTATTCCTGTTCAGTGGACTCGCTATCCGGGCTGTGGGAAAAGCAGCTTACTACGTTATTAACGATGTTCGCGCCCAGTTTAAAGAGAATCCGGAAATTCTGAAAGGAAAAGCTAAGCCGAATTATGCCCGGTGTGTGGATATCGTGACACTGGGAGCTTTAAAAGAAATGGTATTACCCGGTGTTCTGGCCGTAGGAATGCCGGTTGTGGTGGGTCTTCTCTTCCGAATGGTGGGTTTAGGGGCAGAGGCCGTTGCGGCGCTTCTCATGATCGGAACCATTGCCGGTATCCTTGCCGCCACCATCATGAACAACGGGGGAGGAGCCTGGGACAATGCCAAAAAGTATATTGAAACAGGGGTATATGGTGGTAAAAAATCGGATGCCCATAAAGCTGCTGTGGTCGGTGATACGGTCGGAGATCCCCTTAAAGATACGGCCGGTCCTTCGCTCCACGTGCTGATTAAGTTGCTTAGCACCATAACGCTGGTACTGGCTCCCTTGTTTGTTTAATCGTTGTTCGTTGTCCGTTGCTACTAACTAACAGCCAACGACGGACAACGAATAACAGACAAAATTATGTCCACAAATCCTTTTAAAAAAGCCACAGAAGTCTTAGCTAAGCTAGGTATCACCCTCTCCGACGAGGGTTTTATAAAAAGGCTCCACGAACTTCGATCCCAAAAAAATCAACTCTCCTCTTACCTGACCAAAGCAGAACGTTATAAGAGTAAAGTCTCTCCCATTACCTACGAAAAGGTTAAGAATGATTATCAGAAAAGATTGCAAGAAATCGCCGCCGAACATGAAGAAAAAGAGAAAAAGTTAAAGGATGAAATGGACCTGATGCTCCGGAAACGGGATGAACTGGTAGAGATTGTTAAGCCGGTCGCTTTTGAATATGAAGAACTCAAATTTCGTTGCATGGTGGGAGAATATACAAAAGCCGCCTTTCTTTCCCTGGCTTCGGATAAGATTAATTTCCTAAAAGATCAAAAGGAAAAATTGCAGGCCCTTTCAGATAAATTAGCCTTTTATCGACTCATTCTGAACCTTCAACAAGAGGTTACAGAACCTGTGGAAACTCTACCCCTCGAACTGGAAGACTTTGAAATACCCTCTGAAGAAGCTAAAGAATCCTCTTTTCAACCGGCTGAAGAGGAAGCCGGGGTTGCCCAGAAAGCTGTCTCGCCGACTTCATCGGAGCTTCTCGAAGAGGAGGAATTCGAGTTCAATTTTAGTGCTACCCAAAGGATGTCTTCCGAGAATGAGTTTTCCGAAACAGAATTGACCGACGTGGAGGAAGATATCGATTTAGAACAAATGGTCGAATCGGAACAGGCCTTTGTAATCCTTAAGGAAGAAGGTCAGGAAGATAAGCCTTTTATGATTCTACCGGAAGAATCCTTAACCATTGGACGGGCCAAAGATAACACCTTGAGAATCGATCAGGATTCAATCTCCCGATACCATGCCAAAATAAGTTTTGAAAACGGACAGGTTATCATTCGGGACCTGGGAAGTGCGAACGGAACGTTTGTTAACGGAAAGAAAATTAAGGAATACGCTTTATCGGATAATGATGTGATTTTAATAGGTGAAAAGGTAAAATTGATCTTTAAAAAATTATAACTCCCTCAGAACCCTGATATCACCCTTTCGGATCGTTAAACCCAGCGAATCAAAGTATTCCAACAGGGGAATGGCATACTTTCGGCTGATACCTAGGAGATCTTTTAAGATCCCCACCTCAATACTCCCTTTGTCCTTTAAGAATTGGATCACGGTGGATTTAATCTCTTCCAGCTTACTTTGATGATAAAAGATGGGTTCTCGAACCCGAATAAGGATTCCAACTTCCAGGAGAAATTGAAAGATCTCGCCGACAAGCTCTCTATTTCCGCCGATTTTTTCTAAAACCTCTTCATAGTTGGGGGGTTGAAATCCTCCTGATAAATAGATCTCTTCAAGTTTGCGCCGGATTTGCTCCTGTTCCGGGGATAACTGGATATGGTGGGTACTTAATCGAACTATTTTTTTATCCACGGTCAAGATCCCGGCTTCTGTCTGCTCTTCTAAAACTTTATTGAAAACCTGAACAGGGAGCTCTTCCGGAAGCTTGCTTCGGAGTTCCTCCTTGGACATTCCCAATTTTAAAGGATATTTGGCATGGAAATCTTTCAAGTAGGTCTGAACCATTCCTTTCAATTCTTCATAGGTATCTCGATGGATAAAGACTCGAGCTTCCGGGTCGATGAGAACCAGTTTTCCCTGTTCCGATAGCTTTTCCAACTCAGACTGGATATTTTGCTTTGAGGCGGTTATTTGACCTAAAAGGGTTTGCACGTTGACGGGCTTCCATCGATTCCATCGGGCATAAACTTCTATCACCTGATCCAAAGAACCTTCTTTGAGTGTTCTGAGATCTTTCAGAGGTTGCGCGGCGAACCGTTTGTGTTTTTGGGGATGGGGATTGAGGATCTCTCCTCCACCTATGGTGATGACCGAAGAGTAACTGCGGATCACATAACGATCCCCGGCCAAAACGACTCCGGGTGCTTCCAGATGGATTTGTGCAAAAGTTTCCTGACCCGGCTCCAATTCTTCGCGATCCAGGAGAATGACCCGGGCCATAATTTCACTGGTTCCTACATGGAACCGAACCCGTGCCCTATTTTTAAGAGGTTTATCGGCTTTTGCCAGAAGCTGGAGGTGGACGTCGAGCATATAGGTGGCTTCAACCAGATCGGGTTCTATTAATACGTCTCCGCGTTCCAGGTTTGCTTTTTCAAGCCCGTGCAAATTCAGGGCAGTACGTTGCCCGGCCCAGGCTTTTTGAACACTCTGGTTATAGGTTTGTATTCCCCGGACCCGGGCTTTTAGCTTCTTGGGTAAAACCTCCAGGGTATCCTCGATCTGAACGACCCCGGAGATTAAGGTACCCGTCACGACCGTACCGAACCCTTTAACGGTAAAAACCCGATCGATGGGAAGACGAAAAATGCCCGCCGCATTTCGAGGCCGCACTTGAAGGGCCAGTTTTTCCAACTCTCCCTTGAGTTGATCGATTCCGGCCCCTGTTTTAGAAGAGACAGGAACAATGGGGGCATTTTCCAGGAAGGAACCCTTTATAAAATTTTTTACATCTTCTATAACCAGTTCCAGCCATTCTTCATCGACCAGATCGGACTTTGTCAAAGCCACTATCCCCCGTTGGATTTGAAGGAGTTGACAAATGGCAAGATGTTCCTCCGTTTGAGGCATGACCCCTTCATCGGCTGCAATGACTAAAAGGGCCAGATCAATTCCCCCCACCCCGGCCAGCATATTTTTTACAAACTTCTCGTGACCGGGAACATCTATAATTCCCAATTCGATTTCCGGGGAGAGGCGAAGAAAAGCAAATCCTAAATCAATGGTAATTCCGCGTTCTTTTTCCTCCTTAAGTCGATCGGTATCAATACCGGTTAAAGCTTTGACAAGGGCCGTTTTGCCATGATCGATATGCCCGGCGGTTCCTACAATAATATGCTTCATACTTTAAATGTATAAGGTAAGGCCTCCCTCCTGTCAAGGTATTTGATAGTTGAAGAAGGGGATTATTTTCCCAAAAAGGCCACAGAAGGATTGACAGGTATTCATTTCAAGTATATCGTAGTAAAAGGGCTTAGATTATCAAGGGAACCAAAAACTAAACAGGGGGTATTTATGGACAAGAAAAAATGGGTCACCGAATTGGCCAAGATTGTCGGGGTCGGGAATGTTCTGTCCGCCCGGGAGGATTTAATCGTCTATGAATGTGATGGTCATACCATCGATAAAGCTCCTCCCGATGTGGTTGTTTTTCCCACCTCTACACAACAGGTGGTCGATATTGTTAAGTTTGCCCATCGAGAAAAAATTCCCTTCATCGGTCGTGGAGCCGGAACGGGATTGAGCGGAGGAGCTTTACCTCTCCAGGGAGGGATTATCATTGAGTTTTGTAAGATGAACCGGATCCTGGAAATTGATTATGAAAATAAGCGGGCCGTGGTGGAACCGGGGGTTGTTAACTTACACCTCAGTGAAGCACTCTCAGAGCAGGGGTACTATTATGTGCCGGATCCCTCGAGCCAGGCTTCCTGTACAATCGGTGGAAATATTGCCGAAAATTCCGGAGGGCCCCACACCCTGAAATACGGAGTCACCACCAACCATGTATTAGGTCTGGAAGTTGTTTTGCCGGATGGAGAGGTGATCCAGGTAGGGGGTAAGATGGAAGATCCCCTGGGCTATGATTTAACCGGAATTCTGGTGGGCTCCGAAGGAACTTTCGGATTGGTAACCAAAGCGATGGTGCGCATTATGCGTAAACCGGAAGCGGTTAAAACCTTACTGGGCATTTTTGATACGGTGGATGACGCCAGCAGTACTGTTTCGGGAATTATTGCCCGGGGAATCATTCCGGGAGCTCTGGAAATGATGGATAATCTGGTTATTCAAGCGGTAGAGGCAGCCACTCAAATCGGTTATCCCCTGGATGCCGGGGCCGTCCTCATTATTGAACTGGATGGGTTTAAGGAAGGAATGGAGGAGCTGGCAGATCAGATTATCCAGGTTTGTAAGGAAAATCGGGTCCGAGAAGTTCGCGTTGCCCGCTCTGAGGAAGAACGGGCCATAATCTGGAAGGGCCGTAAGGGCGCCTTTAGTGCAATCGGTCGTCTCTCCCCTACCTATTATACCCAGGATGGCGTAATCCCCAGAACCCGACTGCCAGAAGTTTTAAGGAAAATAGCGGAAATCTCCCAAAAATACGGACTGCGTATCCCCAACGTCTTCCATGCCGGAGATGGAAATCTTCACCCGCTTATCCTCTTTGATCTTCGGGATAAAAAACAGGTGGAAAAGGCCCTGGAGGCAGGCAGGGAAATCCTCAAAGTTTGCGTGGACGTGGGAGGAAGTATCACGGGAGAACACGGTATCGGAATCGAAAAAAACAACTATATGCCCTGGATCTTTACTCCTGAAGATTTAGAAGCCATGCGTCGGGTTAAAGCCGTTTTTAATCCGGATAATCTGCTGAATCCAGGAAAGGTTTTTCCCACCTCCAAAGGCTGCAGTGCAGAAGCCAAGTTTTACGGTAAAGTAGCTTAAAGAATAGAAAATTCCAGAGAGGAGAATAGGGGAAAGGAAGAACGGAAGAATCGTAGATTTCTTATTCTTTCCTTCTTTTACTCTTCTATTCTCATTTATCTTGGATAACATCATCAAGGAACTTATCAATATAGTTGGGGAACCCCACCTTTTGACCTCAGAGGTGGATCTCTACAAGGTAGAAGGTCGGGTTCCCAAAGCCATTGTTTTCCCGGGTACCATTCCAGAGGTCTCTGAAATCCTGGCCCTGGCCGATAAAGAAGGGATAAGTGTTATTCCACGTGGAAGTGGAACGAAGGTGTATCTGGGGGGAATTCCCAAAAGGGTTGATTTGGTTCTTTCATTGACCCGCCTGAACCAAATACTTGAATACGAACCGGCAGATCTAACCGTGATGACCCAGGCCGGTATTACTTTGGCAGATCTTCAGAGTACCCTTGCGCAAAGGGGTCAATTTCTGGCATTGGATCCTCCCTTTGCTTCCAAGGCCACCATCGGTGGGATTTTGTCCACTAACTCCTCTGGACCTTGCAGACTCCTCTATGGAACGGCTCGAGACCTGGTTATCGGGATCAAGGTGGTTCACCCCGGCGGTATGGTAACCAAGGGTGGGGGTAAGGTTGTTAAAAATGTCGCCGGATATGATATGAATAAGCTCTATATAGGGGCTTTAGGAACTTTAGGGGTAATTGTGGAGGCTAATTTTAAGCTTCGTCCTCTCCCCCGGATGGAGAAAACTCTATGGGCCGCCTTTCCGTCCCTTTCAACAGCCTTTGAAGCTGTCACCAGGATTTTCAAATCTGAATTGAGTCCGGCGTTCCTGGAATTGTTTAATCCCTCTGCCGGAACCTTGTTAAACCGGGTTATGAAGATTCAAACCCCTGAAAATAGTTTCATCGTAGCCATGGGGGCCGATGAGGTACCGGAAGCGGCCGAACGGCAGGTAACCCAGGCGGAAAGGTTTTGTAAAGAATCCGGAGCAACCGATACCCTGATTTTAGCCGGAGAGGTGGAAAGGAAACTCCGGAGATCTATTCGGGAGTTTTTCACACTGGCTACCACCCATACCCGTACAACCTTAAGCTGTAAAGCCAGTATCCCCCCTAAAACCGTCGGGGAACTTTTTCAAATTGCCGATAAGATGGAAAAAAGGTATGAAGTCCCCGGCCTGCTTCAAGCCCATGCAGGAAATGGAATCGTCTATATTTACTTTTCCCGGCCTGAGACTCCGGTGGAAACATGGGTTAAAATCATCGAGGAGTTGAGAACTTCGGCCGTTAATCTGGGGGGAAATCTGGTCGTGGAGTTAGCCCCCATCGATTTGAAAGAAAGAATTGATATCTGGGGGCACCCGGGAAGTAGTTTCCGCCTGATGCAGGGAATTAAAGCCCAATTCGATCCCCATAACATTTTAAATCCGGGGAGGTTTGTGGGAGGATTGTAAATGGAGACAGCAGAATCCAAGGTTTTAAATTTAGGGTTTGATAACATAGATCCACCCAACTACGATAGGATTTTGGGATGTATCCACTGTGGACTTTGCCTGCAGAAATGCCCTACTTATCGGGAGCTTGGGGTAGAAGCCGATTCTCCTCGTGGACGAATCTATTTAATCAAATCGGTTGCAGATGGGATTCTTTCTATTAATGAGAAATTTGTGGACCATATGTACCTGTGTCTGGATTGTCGGGCTTGCGAAACCGCCTGTCCCTCTGGGGTCCACTTTGGAGAAATCATGGAAGCAGCCCGAGGCCAGATCGAGCGGAATTGGAAGCGACCTTTTCTTACAAGACTAATCCGGGATACGGTTTTTAAGGGTATTTTCCCTTATCCCAAACGGATTAAGCTTCTTGCTTCACTGCTCCGGTTTTATCAACGGTCCGGGCTGCAATCTTTCGTTCGTCGTTCCGGACTTCTTAAAATACTTCCGGGAGATCTGGAACAGATGGAGCAGATGCTCCCACCACTTCCTGCCTCGGCAGGAAATCTACCGGAAGTCGTCCCGGCTAAAGGGGAGAAAAAATATCGGGTTGGCCTGATCTCGGGCTGTGTCATGAACGAGATGTTTCCCTTCATTCATCAGGCTACCCTTAAAGTTCTTACCGAGAACGGATGCGAAGTGGTCATCCCCAAATATCAAAACTGCTGTGGCGCGTTGAATATTCATGGAGGAGTCCGGGAAGTAGCCAAGAAAATGGCCCGAAACAACATCGATGTGTTTGAGCGGGCTCGGGTGGATTTTATTATCATCAATGCTGCCGGATGTGGCTCCACATTGAAAGAATACGGCATTCTTTTGGAGCACGACCCCAACTATGCCGAGAAAGCCAAAACCTTCAGTCGAAAGGTACGGGATATTTCTGAGTTTTTGGTCAAAATTTCTTTCAAGAAACCCACCCAAGAGATTCGTAAACGGGTGACCTATGACGATCCCTGTCATCTCATCCACGGTCAGAAAATAAGTAAACAACCGCGTATCATCTTGGAGTCGATCCCCGGGCTGGAATTGGTAGAGCTTAAAGAAGCAGACTGGTGCTGTGGAAGTGCCGGGATTTACAATATTACCCATCCTGAGATGTCCATGAAGCTGCTAGAACGTAAAATGGCCTGTATTAAAGCTACCCAGGCAGATATCATTGCCACGGGAAATCCAGGTTGTATCTTACAAATTAGAATGGGAGTTCAGAAGCACGGAATGTCGGCTGAGGTTCTACATCCTGTAGAATTGTTAGCGCAAGCCTACGAATAACTATCATGTCTCGTTTTAAACATCACATCTTTATTTGTATTAATGTACGTCCCCCGGGTCATGCGAAGGGATGCTGCTCCGAGAAAGGATCCGAAAAAATAGCCGAACTTTTTAAAGAAGAGCTTTATCGCCGAGGCTTCAAGGGCATCATTCGAGCCAACAAGGCGGGTTGTCTTGATGCCTGTGAATTCGGTCCTTCCGTTGTGATCTATCCGGAAGGAGTCTGGTATGGAAATGTTCGAACTCCAGAAGATGTTATGGAGATTATTGAACGGCATATTATCGGTGGAGAAGTCGTTGAGCGTCTTCGGATCCCGGATGAAAAGTTTAGGAGGTGAAGGAAAAGCAGGACATAAGCCAGATAAAATCCGCCGTATCCTTGTTATCCGGGCCGGTGCCTTGGGAGATACCCTGCTCATGCTTCCCTTAATCCGGGCTTTAAGACAGGCCTTTCCTGAAGCCTATCTGGAAGTCATGGGTTATGTGGAACGGTTACAACTTGTTGTAGGTGAGTCCTATGCCCATCATATCAGTTCTATCGAGTGTAGGGGTCTTGAAGCTTTTTTTGTAAAGGATGCTCCTCTTCCTGCCGATTTAGTCCGTTTCTTCGGGAGTTTTGATTTAATCCTCTCCTACAAACAGGATCCAGAAGGACTCTGGACCGAAAATCTCCGTAAAACAGGAGCAACTCTGGTTTATAATTTCAATCCCTTTCCTTCCCAAGAAAACCCCATTCATGTTGTAAGATATCTCCTTAATACCTTAAAAAAATTAGACTTGAACGTAGAAACAGTTCATTTATCCGGGCACTTAGAAGACATTACCGGTGAGCAAATACCCGACCTCTATTATCCCAGAATTCAACCCCCTCCCTGGGCTCAAGAGGAGGCCCACCTGTTTTGGAAAGAAAATCGGCTCCCCATGGAAGGGGAGTACCCGGTCCTGGCCGTCCATCCGGGGAGTGGGAGCTTAAAAAAAGTCTGGCCTCCCGAGCGGTTTGCCCGGGTTTGTCTTGAAGCCTCTAAATATTATCAGTCTCATATCCTCCTCATTTCAGGACCCGCAGATAAAGAAAATGTTCAAAAAGTACTCGAACTTTCCCAGGGGATACATCCTGTCCTGGTCGAAAATAAATCCCTCTGGTTGCTGGCCGCTATTTTGGAGCGTTGCCGGATTTACCTGGGGAACGATTCGGGAGTAACCCACCTGGCGGCTGCCGTTGGTATTCCGGTCATTGCACTCTTTGGACCCAGTAATCCTAAAATCTGGAGGCCTCTTGGGAAGAAAGTTAAGATACTTCAGGCTGAAAGAAAAACTACCTCTATTGATTTAACCGTGCCTTCTGCCGAGAACCTTTCTGGGGGATTAGAATCCTTGCCGGTTACCACCGTGATGGAGGCCCTGGATGCAATGATCCTGGAACCAACGCCCTAATAAAAGGTTGAGGATTTCTCGTTCTTACAACGCTTTCTTCTTATCCGATCTCTCCAGAACTGGGATCTGTTTGATCTATCTGCTTCCCTCAAACCGAAGATCGACCGAGGACTATACCCTTTCTCCCTGAAAATGTTACGTATTTTCTTGACTTAACCCTTAACTTTAGTTAACCTCTAGCATCTGATTGCGTTTTAATAACCCAATTACACGAGCACTTTTGATTTTATTAAAGGAGAAGAAGCCATGAGGTTTATAAAATCCTTGTATTTTATTCTGTGTGGAATGGTCTTTTTCTTATCGAATACGGCCGATACATATGCCCAGAGACCCGAAAGACCCAGGCCGCCTACAGATCGTGGGGAAGGGCCCAAGACGTCTATTGAGCGTATTGTTCCGGTTCCCCGGCAAGGTGAGGTTAATTTAAATATCTGGATCAATAAAGGATGTGGATCCACCTATTATACGGGGGAATACATTGATGTTTCCTTTACTGTGGATCAGGATAGTTATGTCACGCTTTATGATATTGATTCTACGGGAAATGTAACGATTCTGTTCCCTAACTCATATTCCCGGGATAATCTGGCCAGAGCGGGTCGTGTTTACACAATACCCAACAAATATTCAGGTTATAATTTGATGATTGAAGGGCCTTCGGGATTGGAGCTTTTGGAGGGAATTACTTCTACAGATGGATATTACCACTGGTTCTTTGACGGGGTCAGTGTACCTCCCATCTGGTCCAACGAGTGGGGAGATCCTACGACATGGGGAGGGAAATATACCCGTGAGCCTCTCCCCGGGCCCGATGGAGAGCCTCCGGTTGTTACCAGGCGATTTGAAAAAAGGCTCCAGTACCAGGGACCTCGGGACCCCAATCAAATTGTAAACTATATCCGCGATCAAATTCGGGATCAATCTCGAACAAAAATTCAACCGGGCTATCAGTGGGGACGTGCTTCCTGTGCCTTTTATGTTATTCATTATCTGGGCTATACCGAGTATGACCCCGGCTTTGAGTCCTCTCCCCCGTCTTATCCCTCTCAACCTTACTCTGTACAGCCTTATCCACCATCCGTGGCCCCATCTTATCCTTATTCGCCCCAATTTTTCGGTCCACCCTCTTACCCCCCTACGGCTCCCCGGCCTTACCCGGTACAGCCTTATCCATCGCAGCCCTATCCTTCTCAGGCTTCGGATCGTACCCTGTCCGTCAACTCTATTCCTCCCCAGGCCCATGTTTTTCTGGATGAGCAATACTATGGAACAACTCCCCTGACTCTTTATAACGTGGCAACGGGTTCTCATCGATTACGGGTTGAGAAACCGGGATATCTAACCTATGAGCAGGTGATCCAGATAAAGGACCGGGGTCCCACGCAAATTAACGCTTATTTACCCTCTTCTTCACCCAATTTACCGGGGGTGCTACGATAATAACCTTCTAAAAAGAAATAACTCCAACCACCTGTCGGTAGGGTTATTCAAAACTTTGCTTATCTTTACAAAGTTCTGAATTTAGAATTCAGCAGGGGCATGGCACGCCGTGCCCCGGTTGAATTTTTAGATTTTATCGAATCCAACCTTTTCCCATCCAGCGCAAACCCATAACTCCCAATCGGGTCAGCATAAACAGAGTAATCCCTATCCAGACACCCTTTAGATTTCCGCCGACAGTACCCCCCAGCCAGGTTAAGAGAATTCCCAGTAATCCCAGGGAGACCATGGAATTTCGAATAAAAATCATATCCGATGCACCGATCAGAAGGCCATCTAACACAAAGAGAACAGAATTGGGGATCTGCATTCCTGCCAGCAGTTCAAAAATCGAGTTCACCGTCTCCAATACTTCAGGATCTTGAGTAAAAATCCTGGGTAAAAGATCTTGCAACATTAAAAATCCAAGGCAAAAGATAGTTCCCAATCCAAGACCCCACCGGCATAAGCGGTTTCCGATAAATCGAGCGTAGTCAGCCTGTCCGGCTCCTAAGGTTTTTCCAACCAGGGCCTGGCCGGCAATAGCCAGGCTATCCAATAACAAAGCCGAAAAGGTCCACAACTGCCATCCTACCTGATGGGCGGCTAAAGAAGCCGTTCCAAAGCTTGCTGCCATTCGAGACCCGGTAAATAAGGCTGCCTGCAGGGCAAGGGTCCGGAGTAGCAGGTCACGGCTTATAGCCAACATATCCCGGAGGATTTCCCAGCGAGGCCAGAAAACAGTAGCTCGTAGACGAAGGCCGATAAATCGGCTACTCTTTAGCTGTTGGACCATTCCGGGAGGGGATTCCGGACTTTGACCTTTCTGATGACCACCCACAGCCCGCAGTCCACGGCCCACGAATAATAGAAAGGTAATTCCACCAACCCAAGTAGCTATTACTGTGGCCCAGGCCGCTCCTACAATTCTAAAGGCCGGTATCCCTAGTGTGGGCCAGCCAAAAATCAAGATAATACTTAAAAGCGCATTGAGAAGGTTCATACCGGTGACGATCATCAAGGGAGTTTTGGTATTTTGAAGTCCACGGAATATTCCATTACCTAAACGAATCCATAAACCGGGAATTCCTCCCAGGGCCCGAATGGAAAGGTAGAGGGATCCCATGGAAAGAACCTCTGGAGGTACCTGGAGAAGTTGGAGAAACGGACGGGAGAAGAAAAACAGGACCCCGGTCATCAAAAACCCAAGAACGGTGGCCAGCCATCCCATCTGGATGGCTTCCTGGATGAGAAGGTCTGTTTCTCCGGCTCCGAATCTTCGAGATAATCGGGCGGTAGTCCCATATTCGAGAAAGATCAGGATGGTAAATAGGAAGTTCAGCAGGGTATTGGCCGCTCCCAGTGTTGCCAGCTCAGTCGACCCCAGGTGACCTATGAGAGCCGTATCCAACAGACCCATTAAAGGCTCTGCAGCCAGGGTTCCCAGAGCGGGAATGGCTAATTTAAGGATATGGTGATGGCTTGCTTCTCTTCCCGATTCTTTGCCGGTGGAGCCTTTATAGCCGGTTAAAGAAAAAATAGACAGACCGGTAGTAACGACTTTAGCCCTTTGGGTGAAAGAAGACGACTAAAATCGTTACTACGATGGAACATTAGGAGGAGAGATAAGTATATCCGTTTAGCTCATTGTTATAATACTCGAGGATCTTCTCGCTTTCTTCTTTGCTGAGTTTTCCATCCCTTACCAATCGATCGGCCAGAGTTTGGAGGGAGGCTTGCATGAGGTCTCTGTTATATCTCATATAGCTTAACATATCACTGATCGAGTGACCCCTCACGATCTGTTTGATATACCAATTGCCTCGTTCATCGATGACGATAAGAGCTTCATTGGCACTTCCGAAGAGGTTATGGAAATCTCCCATGACATCTTGATAGGCCCCTAACAGGCAAACCCCGATGTAGTAAGGGTCTTTAGTAAGGGGGTGAAGTCGGATGGTCTCTTTGATCTCCCGAATGTCAATAAAGCGATCCACCTTTCCATCTGAATCGCAAGTCAAATCTACCAGGGTTGCCTCGATGGTAGGTTCTTCATCGAGCCGATGGATGGGTAGAATAGGAAACAGGTGGTCGATGGCCCAGCTATCCGGCATGGATTGAAATACCGAGAAGTTACAGATATACTTGCTGGACAATAACTTCCGTAGTCGAAGAAACTCTTCAGAGAGTCGATTGATGGGCTGGGTGAGTTGCTGGACCTTTTCAGAGATTTCCCAGAACAGTATTTCGCCATAAGCCCGATCTTCCAGACTCAAATAACCTAAATTGAACAGCGTAAAGAGCTCTTCTTTTTGTTGTAAGGCATCGTGGTAGTATTCCCGGTAGTTCTTTGCATTGATACCCTGCCAGATATCATAGAGCTCTTTAACTACATGGGCGGTGTCTTCGGTTATCTTTACCTCATGGATCTCATCGTAGGGGTATTCTATTTCTCCTAGCACATTCATAACCAGCATCGAGTGGTAGGCCACTAAAGCCCGGCCACTTTCGGTTATGATGGTGGGTTTGGGGACATCTTCGCTTTTACAGATCTCTCCTATGGTATACACAACGGTATTTGCATATTCCTGAATAGAATAATTGATACTGGAATCAAAGGAGGTTTTGCTGCCATCGTAGTCCACACCTAATCCACCGCCTACATTGAGATAGATCAATTGAGGAGTTTCTTTCTTAAGCTTTGCATACACCCGGGCTGCCTCTTTCACCGCACCCTGTATTTTTTCAATATCGGTTATCTGGGATCCAATGTGGAAATGAACCATTTGCAAGCAATTCAACATATTACTGTCGGAGAGCATTCGAAGGCATTGAAGCATTTCAATGGTACTGAGCCCGAATTTAGCCGCTTCCCCACCTGATTTTTCCCATCGTCCACTTCCTTTAGAAGTTAATTTAGCTCTCAGCCCGATGGGGGGACGAATTCCCATTTCCTTGGAGATTTGAATAATTCGTTCCAGTTCCGCAGCATACTCCACCACAAGAACGACGTTTTTACCCAGTTTTAAACCGGCTAAAGCCGTGCGAATAAACTTATCATCTTTGTAGCCGTTACAGATGAGTAAGGCGTGGGGATTATCCAGTAAGTACAGACCGATGAGTAATTCGGCTTTGCTACCGACTTCGAGTCCCAGATTGTATTTTTTTCCTACTCTCAGGAGCTCTTCGGTGACCTCTTTTCTTTGATTAACCTTAATGGGAAAGGCACACATGTAGTCACCACCGTAGTTAAATTCGCTCATGGCATTTTTGAAGCTCTCATGGAGTAGTTTAACCTGAGTCTCCAGAATCTGAGGAAAACGTAAAACGATCGGTAGAGATACATTCTTTTGAACCAGGGCATCCACAACCTGCTTGACATCGATACTTCGAGTATCTTCCTTTGAAGGTTTTACAATGAGATGTCCTTGCTTGTTAACACTGAAATACCCGGCTCCCCATCTTTCTACACCATAAGTTTTTATAGAATCGGTGATATTCCACATCTTTCACAAATACCCCCTTTTGGATAGGTAGGTTAACTTTATTAAGTCACCTAATTAATTGAAGAGAAATCTCCTACTTCTGAGCTGACTCCCCTGGTTATCCAGGCTTTGTAGATTCCTATCTAATTTAGGTAAGTTTAAAAGAAATGTAAAGATTTTTATAAGGATTGACTCAAGGATTTTTCTAATCTTAAGGAGGGGGGAGGGGAAACAGAGTTTTCAGGGGTAGGTTTATTAGGGAATGTTTGTAAATGGACCCTCTTCTCCAATCTTTCCCCGCTGTAGTCCGGGAGGAGTGACTCTGCCCCAAGGTCCCCTTCCCTGGGATGGCGGGGAGAGTCAGAGCAGGGTCTATTCCCATTGACTCCTAAAAAACCTACCCTTCTGGGTAACTCTATGGGGTTATCTTCGACGGGAAAATTAATTTTTACTTCTTATTCTGCCCTTTCTAATTTAATTTCGGTTCCGGATCGCACTTTTTTAAAAGCCTTGGGATCTCCCAGGACTTTTCCAAGTGGATTGACGGCGCTGGCTGGTCTGGGTTTAGGGCCACTACTGACCGGGGTAGGACCAAAGAAGATACAGAACGCATGACCCGGTGGCCAATAACCCAGGTCTCCTACCTCAACCTCCTCGGTAGGATTTTCTGCTTTAACCTGAACCGGAATGCTAAAATAGATCTCATCCCCCCACGTATTACCTCTAGCCTGAATAGGGAGGGCATCCCAAATAGCTTTGGCCGTTTGAGAATCATTAAGTTGAGCTTCCATTTCGACTTCACCTGCTGTAATTTTTATCTTTTTAGGCATTCTTTAAAGAGGAAGGGGTCAGGGGGTGTTTTACCGTGAATCGGGTATACCGGCTCCCTCACCCCTTCACTATCCCTGGTTTAGAGTATCTATGAAGTCATCATCGGGAGATATTCCCAGGGAGAAATCCCATCTCACCAATCCTTTAAAGGCCAGGATTAATTTGATGACCTCTCGTAAATCTTCCACTTCAAGGATATATATCAAGGCATCCTGGGATCTTCCCACCTTTAAAACGCTGGCCCGTTCATTAACCCCGGTCGACCATCGAACCTCTTTTCTGAGCCTCATGACTTCGGGAAGTTTTTCCATATCAAAGGAGCCGGTTGCGATAAGAAGTTGACCCCGGCTTGTGATACTTTTATAATCGGCCGGTCTGCGCTCTAATAAAGCCAATTCAAGTGCCATATAGATAGCCTCTTCATTACTCTTTTCCAGTCGTCTGGCCATCTGGGTAAGCATTTCGATTCCCGTCTCTGGGCTTTCCCGAAGGACTTCTCGGAAGTTTTCCTGATCTAACTCAACTAAAACGGCATCTTGAATAACCTCGGCAGTTGCCGTTCGATTGGCCTTTAAGAGAAGACTCATCTCTCCAAAATATTCTCCGGCAGTTAACATAGAGAGCGTTTTATGGACTCCTTCCATGACGCGCTTGTAGATGAGAACCTGACCGTCCAGAATAACATACATAAAATCTCCGGGGTCATTCTCCTTAAATAAAATGGTTCCGGCCTTGACTTCTAATTTCTTATATTTACTTAAGACTTCCAGATTCATGAATGATTTACCCAGATAAAAAGGGTCAATTCCGCAAAAGCGCGGTCATTTACATCCGTCCCAGATATTTCTGGAAAGTTTCTCGATCTACACACTTATCAAAGGCCTCTTCGGTAGTTATTTTTCCCATTTTCAACAGATCAATAATGGCCTGATCCATGGTTTGCATACCTTCTCTTCGGCCCGTTTGTATCACGGAAGGAATTTGATAGGTTTTGCCTTCTCGGATCAAATTGGCTATGGCCGGAGTTCCAACCAATATCTCGATGGCGACGACGCGCCCTCTTCCATCAGCCCGTTTAAGGAGTTGTTGGGAAATGACCCCTTTAAGGGATTCCGAAAGTTGGATTCGAATTTGAGCCTGTTGACCGGAAGGAAAAGCATCAATAATGCGATCTATGGTCTTGGCAGCACTATTGGTATGCAGGGTTCCGAAGACCAGATGACCGGTTTCGGCTGCAGTAATGGCTAAAGAGATCGTTTCCAGATCTCGCATTTCTCCAATAAGGATGACGTCGGGATCTTCTCGAAGGGCTGCTCGAAGGGCGTTGGAAAAGGATAGGGTATTGGAGCCAAGTTGTCTTTGGTTAATCAGGCTATTTTTGTTTACATGGACGAATTCCACAGGATCTTCAATGGTAATGATATGGACTTTCCTTTCGCGATTGATCAGATCGATCAGGGAGGCCAAGGTGGTTGATTTACCGGATCCTGTGGGACCTGTAACCAGAACCAATCCTTTATTGAGTCGGGTAAACTTTGCCAAAGTTTTTGGGAGCCCCAACTCTTCCAAAGAGAGAATCTGGTTTGGAATCAGCCTAAAGGCTGCTCCCACCCCCTTCAATTGTTCAAAAATATTGGTTCGAAACCTCCCGATCCCCGGAGCCTGGTAAGCAAAGTCAAGTTCTTTTCTCTCCTCAAACTCTTGAATCTGTTCTTCGGTCAGGATTTCATAGAGGAGTTTTCTCAACTGATCGGATTGAAGAGGGGATTCGGAAATTGCTCCCAGGGAATCCATCTTTTCCAATTCCCCATGGATTCTAATCAAAGGATAAGCACCGACCGTTAGATGGAGATCCGAAGCTTCCTTCTCTACCATTCTTTTAAGAAGCTCGTCGATTTGCGGCATAATTTACTGTCCCAGCGTTTGAACAAGCTTAAAGTAGGGTGCAAACATGGCCAGGGCGACGATGGCGGTTAAAATTCCCATCATCACAATGAGAACTGGTTCGATGGTCGACGACAGGGTATTAATGGTACTCTCTATCTCGGCATCATAGAGATCCGAAACCTTGAAGAGCATCGTTTCCAGTTTACCGGCTTCTTCTCCTGTAGCTATCATATCTACCACCAAATCTGGAAAGACCCGGGTCTTTCGTAAAGGCTCTTCCAACCTTCCTCCCGTTTCTACGTGCTCCGAAACTTTTTCGACGGCTTCGGCTACCATCAGATTTTCCGAAGTGTCCTTAACAACCTGTAGGGCCTGGACCAAAGGGACACCGCCCCGGATTAAGGTACCAAACGTCTGAACAAAACGGGCCACCAACATCTTCCTATAGAGAGGACCGAAAATAGGAAGGTTCATTTTAAGGCGGTCATAAAATCGCCGTCCACTGAGAGTCCTTCGGTAGAGAAGATGAAAAATGACCAGTACGACGATCAGACCGAGCCATAACCACCAATAGCTGACGATTAAATTGCTCACACCGATCAAAATCCGGGTAGGCAGGGGTAATTCCATACCCTGGGCCTGGAATAAATCTCGAAAAACAGGGATAACTCCGGCAAAGAGAACAAGTACTACCAGAAAGGCCGCAATAAGGGTAATGACAGGATATCTTAAGGCATTCTTTATCTTTCGTTTAATATTGTCTTCTTTTTCAATGGCATCGGCTACAATTTTCAGCGATCTTTCCAGAGAACCTCCTTTTTCGGCCACTTTAATCATATTTACAAAAAGTTTGGAGAAAACTTTGGGGTGTTTAGCCAGGGCCTCTGAAAAGGAATTTCCGATTTCGATATCCTGAGCAACCTGATTAATGACCCTTTGCAGTACGGGATCACTGGTTCTAGGCTCCAAAAGCTTGAGGCTCTTTAATAAAGGAATTCCTACATCTACCAGGGTAGAAAGTTGTCGAGAAAAGGTTGCAATTGATTTAACAGAAACCTTTTCCCTGGAAATCTGTGTGGGTGGTACCACCACCTCTGAAACAAGTTCTGTTTTTGTCTGACTTGGTGTTCGAGTCTCTACAGGATTAGAAAACTCCTTATCATTTGTGTCCATTTAGACCTCCTTTTATTTTCTAAAGTATAACCCGGATAACTTCTTCAACCGTCGTAATACCTGCTAAAACCTTTTTAATACCACTCTGTAAGAGTGTACTCATCCCTTCTTCGATAGCTTTAGCTTTGATAACCGATTCAGGGGCATGGGTTACAATTAAATCTTTTATAGATTCGGAGACTTTTAAAACCTCAAATACTCCAGTCCTTCCAGAATAACCTGTATGAAAACACCGATCACACCCGGTACCCTTAAAAAATACAATATCTTTATTCCTGGGTATTTTAAGCTCTTCCAGCATTTTGGGATCCGGTTTATATTCTACCTTACAATAGGGACAGACTTTTCTAAGCAACCGTTGGGCGATGACCCCGATAAGGGCGCTGGCAATCCAGAAAGGTTGAACGCCTAAGTACGACAGTGTTGAAACAACTCCCACCGCATCCTGGGTATGAAGGGTGCTTAAAAGTTGTTGGCCGGTTAAAGCAGCTCTAACGGCGACTTGAGCCGTCTCGGGATCTCTGATTTCTCCTACCATCAAGGTGTTAGGATCCTGTCGTAAAATAGCTCTCAAACCACTGGCAAAGGTCAAACCACTTTTAGTATCTACTTCAATCTGGTTAATTCCCGGTAGTTGGTACTCCACGGGGTCTTCAATCGTCATAATATTTTTGGTGAGAATATTAATGGCATTGAGAGCTGAATAAAGGGTTGTAGTTTTTCCACTTCCAACCGGCCCTGTTACCAGGATCATCCCGTAAGGGGTTGCAATAAATTTCTCAACTTTTTCTAAATCTTCCGGCTCAAACCCCAGTTGCTTCAATCCCGTTATAACCTGACCCTCGTTCAGTAATCGAACCACCAGCCTCTCTCCCAATTTGGTAGGTACCGTGGCAATACGGAGATAGTAATCAACGTCTTTGATTTTCATGGTAATATGCCCGTCTTGCGGTTGTCGTCTCTCGGTAATGTCCATATCGGCCAGAACTTTAATTCGAGAGATCACAGGGGAGTGAAGATGCCTGGGAAGGGTCATGATATCATGGAGAAGCCCGTCAATCCGGTATCGAACACGTAGTTGCTCTTGTTGCTGGGGTTCTAAATGGATATCGGTCGCATTGGCATTAATGGCGCCTTCTATGATCGAAGCAACCAATTGCACCGTTGAAACATCCTCGACCAACTCTCCTACATTGGTGGTTAAAACGGCATTGATCTGCTGTTCTATCGACACATTTTTAGTCTCCCGCTCTTCGACCTTTTCCTTACCCTCAAAGAGCCGATTGATCATTTCCTCCAGGTCTTTTTCTGTAGTTAATAAAGGAACCACTTCTTTTCCCGTAATCATGCGGATGTTATCCTTCACAACAACATTCAGGGGATCTATCAAAGCTACATAGAGTTTTTTCTCTTCTACCCGAACCGGTAAAACCTTATTTTCCCGAATAAAAGTCTCCGGAATCAGAAAAACCGCTTCCTTCTCAATAGGATAATTCTGCAGATTAATATAAGGAATATTAAGGTATTTACCCAGAGCTTTGCCGATCTTCTCGGCAGATAAAATTCCTTCATCGATCAAAACCTGGCCCAGACTTTTTCCTATTTTTTTAGCTTCCCTTTTAGCTCGATTTAATTGAGTTTTTGTAATCTGATTGGTATTAACCAGGATCTCTCCCACGAGTCTTTCCAAACTAGGTCTACGGATTTGGTACATTTGATACTTCAAAACCGAGTTCATGGTGTTGATATCCACCAGTCTTAAATTAATCAGCGTGCGCCATAAAGGAAGACCCGTTTCTTTCTGTTCCTTTCGAGCCTTTTTCAGCTCTTCCTCGGTAATATACTTTTCTTCTACTAAAAGACGACCCAGTTCGGTCTCATCTATATACTTTTGGAGTTCTTCCTCGGTCGTAAGACCCGTTTCCAGGAGAATTTTCTTTAATTCTTTATTGCTATCCCTGCTTCCAAAGGGGAAGGGAATTTCATACGTTAAAACGTCTAAAATTTGTTGAATAGAAATCTCTTTTTTCAGAATTTCCATCAATCTGGATCCGGTCCTTTCCTGTTCACGCAAAGCCTTCTCAAGTTGGCTCGAAGTTAAAAGCCCGGCATCCCTTAAAATTTCCCCCAATCTTTTTTCTTTATTCTCCTCCATGCTTAATTACTCTCATTTTGTTCCATGGAAAGTAAATCTGCTATTTTTTATGTAAAATACTAAATTTACAGGAATTAGCTTTTTTCAGCTTAGGATAATTAGAAAAAACTGTCAAGGAAAAAATCTGAAGAAGTCCCGTCCATTAGCAATTTAACAATCGGTAATGACCGTTTATGAACGATCCAGGATTTATGAGGAGGGGTGGGGTTGGGTTTTCCATCTATTATGGACCCAAAACCACTGATCGGGGTAACGACGAATATAATGCTCTAAAATTCGGGTAATGGCGGCCGTATTTAGCCGGATATCCTGTTGAATATCTCCTGTTCGTTGCAATTCGATCTCTTTCTCAATATAAAGGGTATGCTCATCCAATCCGGTTCTAACACCAAACATAGGAACAATGGGTGCCCGATATTTTAAAGCCAGCAGAGCGACCACCGGGGTGGTACAGGCCGGTTTACCGAAAAAATCTACAAACACGCCGGCCTCTTTAGAGGCATTCTGATCCATTAAGATGGCCAGGGATTCTTTATTTTTTAAGATCTTCATCATATCCCTGAGGCTTTTTCTACTTGTTAAGAGGGTATGCCCAAAGCAGGTTCGAAGGGAGGAGGCCCATCGATCCAGAAGGGGATTATCCAAAGGTCGTACAACCAGGGTTGCAAAATACCCCTGTGCAGCCAGAGCAGCCGCCATCAGTTCCCAATTCCCAAAATGGCCCGTATAAACGATAACCCCACGGCCTTTATCCCGGGCCTTTAAATAGTTTTCCAGGCCTACGAACGTTACTTTTGTTTTAAGATAAGTTTTATCGAGTTTTGAAAGACGGATCGTCTCTATCAGGGATTTACCCAGATTTCGACAGGCAGACCGGGCGATAGCGGACCGTTCTGAAGGAGAATGGGTGGTTCCAAAGGCAATCTCCAGGTTTTTCAAAGCAATCTGTCTTCGCCGTCTACTCAACGCATAGAACACTTCCCCAAGAAGTTCTCCCATCTTTAAAGAAAGCGTATGGGGAAGATAATAAAAAACCCGGGTAAGGCTATAAATCAAGAGAAATTCTACATAGTGCCTGACGCGCATATTTGCTTTTGATTTTAGAAAATTGACTTTCGCTCTACCAGTTTAATCGATCGATTAAAAATTGCTGAAACTCCTCACTTCCCTGGATCTGTAATCGAATATCCAGCACATAGAATAGATCGGTCTGGGGTTTGAATCCCTCCATACGGACCTCATCTTTTTCTGTTGTTATGACATAATCCACCTGAAGTGTCAAAGCTAAATCTTCGATCCTTTTTAATTCCTTTACAGAATAAGGATGGTGATCCGGGAATTCCAGGAAACGGAGGGGTGAGAGACCTGCTTTTCTCAAAGAATTGAGAAAAGAGGAAGGGTTTCCAATTCCTGAGAAGGCGAGAATTTTCCGGGCCGTTTCGAGAGGTAACTTTACTTTCAGGGAATCTTGAAATTTTCTGAGGGTAGAAAGTTGGTAAAAGCCTGTCCAGATGGGGGCATAGGGATTTAAAGTCCGAAGGGTATGGCGTAGTTCTTCAATAGAGCTTACCTCGTCACTCCGGGTTATTAAAAACAGATCGGCCCGACTTAAATTTTTAAGAGGTTCCCTTAAAAAACCCCTGGGAATCAGATGGCCTCCTCCAAAAGGGTTGGTGGCATCTATCAAAACAATATCCAGATCCCGTTCTAATGGGAGATGTTGAAAACCATCATCCAGAATAAAGGCATCGAGATGAAAATTTTTAAGAGCTTCCATACCGGCCTTGAACCGATTCGGTCCTACGATAACCGGGGTCTCTTTTAGCTTACGGGCCAGCATAGCCGGTTCATCTCCGATTTTTCGAAAGGAAGTTTTGGAGTCTCCTATAGAAATGCTTCTGGACCGTCGCCCATAACCCCTACTCAAAATGGCCGTTTTTTTACCCAGGGTAGAAAAAACATGGACCAGGACTTCTACAAGGGGAGTTTTTCCGGTCCCCCCAAGGGTTATATTTCCCACACTGATTACCTGGCAGGGAATCCTTTGACTTTTTAAAAGGTGGGTTTTATACAAAAAAGCTCGCCCCTGGATCAGGAATTTATAAACCCAGGAAAGAAAGGTAAGAAAGTAGAGAAAAACTTGAACCGCAAATCCCGGAGAAGGGGCTTTGAGAGTAGAAAAATATCTTGTCAACAGAAACTTCCTGAACTTCCAGAACATGAACGACATAACTCCGATTTAAATATGTCCATCCTGGTAGGAGTCTTCCATACTACTTTCCATTAATTTTAAAAGCTGTTCTTTGGTAACCTGTTTACGCTCCCTCATTACATATTGGCCGTATTCCCACTTGTAGATCCCCAGCATATACTCACTCCATTGGTAGCGGCTGGCCGATAAGATCTCTACATTTCCGTCCTTATCCAGGTCACTCAACCAGATACCTTCATCGGCTGTTAAAAACTCTGTCAGGTATTGGGGATTATTATACCTGAGACGAGTAAAGTATTCTCCGTTGAGGGTTTTATAGGTCTTTCCATCAAATAAAACCGCATCCAGATAGGTTCGATGGGCTCCGGAGGTTGTAAAGAGCATGATTTCGAGAACTCCTTCTGGATTCAAGCTTTTTATGAAAAGATTTTCATAATTTTTTCCAAAGGTCGGAACCTTCCAGACCCAAAACAAATGAAACCTTCCTCTTCTCATTTCGCTACGCCGCAAAGCTCCCCACCAAATCTGGCCGGTAGTATCCTTTAAGGTTTCCAGTTGCTTAAAAACTACAATGATATCCCGATTAATAAAATCTACCTGTTCCAGAACGGAATTAGGAGGAAGGAATGCGCGAATGGTCGACGAGTCCGGTGAAGATTGTCCCCAGGCTACCGAAGCTCCCGGTAGGATGAAAAGTCCCTTTTCAGATTCCTGATCCGGATAAGTAGATAACAAAATGCCGATAATCACGACATAAAGAAACGTTTTGTGCACTTCCATAGATCTCTACGGCAGGGGCCAGCTTCTTGAAACTGTCCCGCTTCGGGAGGGTGGATCTGTTACCGGGTTGGATCCGGGTTCCAGGTCACCTCCCCGAAGACTAAAAGAAGAAAAGAAATCCGAAGTTGATATTAAACCCACCCAAATCCAAATCGGTCACCGGCGTATCTGCGGTGACTATATGGTACTGTATTTCACCCATAAAAGCAGTGCCGGGGCTTATGGGAGCAACAAACCCTCCTAAAAAGTGGAATCCGACTTCGGTTCCGTTATCTACTTCCGGGGAAAGGAGAGGAACGGTCGAACCGACTACAGAAGTTTTATCCACGTTCCAGGGATAGAGTCCGATGCCACTTCCCAGATAGGGTTTGAAAGAAACCCCGGAGAAAACATATTTGAGGGAAAGCAGAATAGGAACAATGGTTAATTTAATATCAGAAGGAGCCAGGGAAGGGGATGGAGTGGTACTTCCTTTGTAATATTCGATACTGGGAGTTAGATATAAGTTAGGGGCCAGGTTCAAATCCAGTTCTGCTCCAAAAAAGATATCGTTAAAATCACTCTTATCAAGACCCTCGAATCCCTCATCTGCAGTGGGGATGAAATAACCGAGCTTAAAACCTAGAGCGTTTGGAGGCTGAGCTCTTCGTGGATAGCGAGGGGGTTGGAGAGAGTCCGGTTTACTCAAATCCAGGGGCGGTATTTCCTGTACAGGCTGTGGGTTTTGTTTTCGGATCGGCTGTTGGGCTAAAGAATACGTCGAGGAAAAAATAAATCCAAAAAGAACAAGGAAGATAAATAACTGTTTTTTCATAGATCTTCTGCAGCTAAAACCCTTAATGACAGCCAGGGAAAAGCTGCTTTCTTGATAGGTTCACTTCCAAGACACCGATTAAAGATATCGGTTCATTTTTCGTTTTCTATTGATTTCCCCATGACTGATCTATAATATAAATCATGTATATTTCCTTTGCACGGGGAATACCTTCTGGGAAAAGAATAAATTAAAGGGGTGAAAAAAATAGAAGAAAAAGAAAAGAATGGAGAGATTGAGGGAATAAGCCCTGTTCTTTCATTCCTCTTCCATTCTTTCACTTATTTTTTTCCTTAAACAAGAAGAATATGGATGCCAAACAACTTGAAAGGATGACCATTCTCGAGCTCCGGGAGGAGGCCCGTAAGTTTCCGGATATTCAAGGAGTCAGTGGAATGAAAAAAGAGGATTTGCTTAGAATTCTCAGGGAGAAATACGGAATTAAGGATACGGGGCCCAAAGGAGATCTGGCTTATAAACAGCAACTTAAAGCAAAAATCCGGAAACTTAAGGCTGAGAGGGATCAGGCACTTCAAGCCAAAGATGCGGCAAAGGTGGAACAGTTAAGAAAGTTAATTAAGCGCCTGAAACGAAAAACAAGGAAAATTGCGGAAAAAACAAAGGCTACTACCGCCTAAGGGGAAGGAATAGAACCGGAAGATGGAGCTGGGTTCAGATCCTGTTTGCAGGTGATCCATGGTCTTATACTTTATGTTTTAAATTTGTAAGGCAGTTTATAGGGTAGGAAGGGATAGCCCCGGGGGTTTTTAAAGATTCTGTATCCATCGAGTAAGTGAAAGAGGAAATACTTCTCCTGCCCCCCTCCAAGGGGGGTTTAGTGAGGAGTAATGTTTTGTGAGTCCCCCCTTGAGGGGGTAGAGGAGCATTTAAAGAGAAAAAGATTACACTTACCGAAGGGATATCGACCTGTCTTTGAATGTTTCACGGGATATAGAGCTAATTTTTGCCGGATATAGATTTATTTTTTGCCTATTCTTAACAAGTTGTATGATAGGGAAAACACGTTGCTATCCACGCGATGCGCAATTCCGTGCACTCTTCTAACCCTCTGAGTGAAGAGGTTTTCAGTCCCCCCACTCTTCTTCCTCTTCAAGGGCAATATCCAATTCAAGTGGTACATCGCTAATAACTTCCAGCTCAATGCCACATTCCGGGCAATAGACAATGTCGCCCTTTTCTACATCAGACATATTAATTTCTGCTTCGCATTGTGGACAGATAGCCATATTTCTACCTCCTTTTTGAACTTTTCAGATATTTTAATTTGCCGGATCTAACTTCCCCATCTTTTTAAAATCCAGGTAACCTTGCAAAATAAGGACCGCAGCGATTTTATCGACAACCTTTTTTCTTTTCTTAGGGTGAACTTCGGCTTCCTCCAGCACACGATCTGCAGCTATTGTCGTAAGTCGCTCGTCCCAGGTTCGTACAGGCAGTTTAAAATACTTTTTCAGTTTTGCTATGAAGTTAAGTATTTCCTCTGCCTGCTCTCCTAAAGAATTATTCATCTTTCGGGGAAGTCCCACCACAATTTCACCTATTTTATATCGATCTATTACACGGGATAAAGCCTGAAAATCCTTCTTTAAACTTTTTCTCTGAATAGTTCCTATTCCTTGAGCTGTTAAATGTAACTCATCACTTACGGCTACCCCAATGGTTTTGCTTCCAACATCTAGTCCTAAATTTCTATATATATTTTCCTTAATCTTCTAAACCTCCCTCTTTCTCCGACCGTCTGGGCAAGGGTCTTTAACGATGAATTAAGTTAAACCTGAGTCCTCGATTTGTCAAGGCTTTTTAAGCATCCAGAGGGTTTTATGGCTTCAAGAAACATCTCATAAGTTTTTGAACTATCTTGGGTTAAGTCTAAAATTCTAAGAACCCTTTTATTTTAGCCGTAAAAAGGAACTGGGAAAGAAAGTCTTCTGAGATGGTAATGGAGAAGTTCCAGTCGGGAGAGTATAGCTATATAATCCGTTTCCTGCAGTTCCTACGTAGATAGTTTCTGAATTTACCACATCAAGGGTGATAGTTTCGATTTCCCTATCGGGTCCAAAATCTAATCTTACTTTTTCCCAGGTTAAGCCATCGTCTTGACTTCGGTAGATCTGATGGCCTGTTTCTTCCACTACATAAAGGACCCCTGGAGAGATGGGGTCGACGGTGATCTTTTTAATACCCGGGTTGTCTGAACGGATGGGAATGACTTTCCATTTAAATCCACCGTTTGAACTTCTAAACAAACCCTTTGAAGTCCCCACGAGAAGGACCTGAGGATCATCGGGTTTTAGGGCCACAGCCCGTATTTTCTCGTTTCCGAGAATCCTGGTAGGTAGCTTCTTCCACTTGAGTCCACCATCCAGGCTTCGATAAAGACCACTTCCTGTACCGACGTAGAGGATTTTTGGATTTAGCAGGCTTATTTCCATGGTATACAGGGGTTTCCCTTGCAGTTCGAGTCGTGACCATTCTTTTCCTCCCGACGTACTTTTAAACAACCCCTGGGGGGTTCCGGCATAGACAACTTCAGATTGATAAGGATCTACTGTCAGGGTTGTAATCCGCTCACGGCCTAAAATTCCCGGACTTTTAGTCCAGCTTTCTCCTCCGTTGGTAGTTTTAAATACACCGGCCCAGGTTCCGGCGTAGATGGTTGAAGGATTCATCAGATTCGTAGCCAGGACTTCAACATTGAAATTGGTGAGACCCTGGGTCATTTTTTTCCAGTGGACACCACCCTCCTTACTCTGGAAAACGCCACCGAAATTCCTTCCGTTCAAGGTTCCTACATAGATAATTTGAGGATTATGGGGGTTCTGAATTAGGGTTCGAATATGGGTATCGGTAATCCCCCGGTTCGTTTCAACCCAGGTGAGGCCGCCATCTTCACTCTTAATAACGGCCCCATTTTCAATTCCTAAATATATTTTTTTGCCATCACGGGGATGGATTATAATAGACCAGACGATAAGGGAGTCTTCGGTGATCAATTGCCAGGTGGCTCCAGCGTCGGTACTCTTAAAGAGTCCCCCTACGGTCCCGGCATAAAGAACTTTAGGGTCCTGGGGGTCCAAGGCAAGGGACTGAACCCGAATAGTGGTAAGTCCTTCTTTTTTAGAAAATTTCCTCCATACTTTTCCCCCATTGAAGGTTTTAAAGATCCCATTACAGGTAGCTGCATACAGGGTATTTGGAGACCTGGTATCTATAAGTAAAGAAAAAACATCTGAGTCCAGATCCATCCCAACCGGGATAAGGGACCAACTTACCCCACCATCGGTACTTTTATAAACCCGCCGCCAGCTTCCGGCATAGAGGATTTTCGGGTTTTCAGGATCGATGGCCAGGGATTCAATATGAATATTCTTCAATCCCTGACTCAAGCGAACCCAGGTAACTCCCGTATCGGTACTTTTATAAACCCCATTCAAAGTTCCGGCATACATAACATCCGGAAAAGAGGGATCGAAGGCTAATGCACGGACATCTACATTCTGAAGGCCGGATCCAATCCGCTTCCAAGTCTTTCCTGCATCCGGACTTTTAAAGAGCCCGCCCTTATTCCACAACCCCCAGGTCCCTGCATAGATAATTTTAGGATTCCAGGGATGAAGGGCCAGGGTCTTAATGGCGATACCCTTTTCGCCCAGGCCGGGTTGGAGTCTCACCCACCATTTCCCTTCATTTTCACTTTTATAAATTTGTCCATCATTGGTTCCGGCATAGAGGATATGGGGATTCTTAGGATCTAAAGCCAGAGCGGTTACATCACCACCAAAAGGCCCTAAGGCGATCCACTCGTCGGTTTTTGGTTTGGAAAAACCGAAAGAAGAAAAGAAAAAGACCCACAGAAAAGAGATAAGAATTATTCGTATTGTCATAGCAAGTGTTTTATTTTATCAGTCTATAAATTTCCACCCTTCGATTTTGCCTACGACCTTCTTCGGTGTCATTAGTTGCGATGGCTCTGGCCGAGCCCATAGATTCTATCCGGATTCGCCGGGGTTCAATACCGTGACGCGTAATTAAATAGTTTCTTACACTTTCTGCTCTTCTTAAACCCATCTGCTGGTTTGCGGCCTCGCTTCCACTGGAGTCGGTATGCCCCTCAATGAGAATATCCTGATCCGGGAACTTTTTAAGGACTATGGCAATATTATCCAGGGCGGCCTTAGCCAGGTTATTTAATCGGGCGCTTCCCTTGTCAAAGGGAAGTTTTCCTTCCAAGATCCTTTCACATCTGACGACAATGGTTCGGCTTTGGGTGACGGGGCATTGGGCATCGCTTACGGTAACGCTAAGGGTATAAGTTGCCGAAGGACCTCCGATAGTTCTGCAATCCGGGGCAATCCAGATGACTTCACCCCCACTTCCCACGATTTCACCGCCGGTAGCGGTCCATTGATAGGTTAATGGGTTATTATCGGCATCAGTAGCCTTTGCAGAAATCTTAATCCTTTCGTTTCCCAGGATTTCGGAAGCACTCAAGGTAACTTCCGTGATCTCGGGACATCGATTCACGATGGGGGGTTCTACGGGAATAACCTGTGTGGGCGGAGGCGCCGGTGTGGGTGGAGGTGCCTGGGCAATCCGGGTACCCGGCTTTCGTGTAAAAGAGTAGGTAATTCCGCCGAAAACTCTCCAATTCGGAGCTTCAGGTACGGCATTTTCATTTACAAGTTTAAATCCACCCCCTCCGGTTAAGACAAAACTCTCACTTAATCCTAAATGGATACCCAGATTGAGCTGACCGGGATTATCTACCTTATCCTCGACAGGTATTCCTAAAAGGTTAACAACCTGATCTTCTTCTTCGCTTCCGAATTCATGTAAAAAGGTTGCCTCTGCAAACAAATTGACCTTGTTCCCTCCAACCAGGGAGAAATCTAAACCGGCGCCATAAACCAGGGAATCCTGAAGACTACGAAGTAAGGGATTGGGATCCCCGGCCTTATATCCAGAAATGAAAAAACCAACGTTACCGTAGAGATTTATGGGGCCGACATGCTTGGTGAGGATTCCACCCAGGGTATAATCGGTACTTCCACTTCCCAGCCCGATTTTCTCGTCCCCATTGGGAAAAGAAACCAGGCCGTAGAGGGCAATAGCCGGAATGCTACCGGTTTCGTTGAGTACCCGATACTTACCCGAGACGGTTATATCTCCCATTCCACTATCAGAAAATTCAGGAATTCCATTGGTAGCAGGAAGAAATAGATCCAGGGCCGGTACGGATACACCCAGTTGAAATCGGGGTATAAGACCCAGGGCTGCTCCAAACCTTACCTCGGTTAACTCGGGTTTACGGGGATCTTCAGGCAAGTCAAGCCGGGAATAATCCACATAAACCCCTATAGAAAACTCCCATGGATCAGGGGTCTCTGTACCAAACAGCGTATATAAACCGGAAAGCCCAAATTTAGTAGGCACCTCCCCATTATTTTTATCCGAGGTAGTGGCTTCTAACGTACCGCAAGAACCGATCCACATCGGGACAATTAAAATCACAATAACAGGAACTACAACGTATTTTTTCTCCATGGAAACCTCCTTTATGGTAAAACCTTAAAATGCCTTTCTTACCTTCCCCCTTTCGCAAACTCCCGTCCACCTTCTCTAAACTTATTAAAAATAACCCACGGCAGGCCGAATAAAAACAAAACTGCGCCTGCTATCTATCATTGATAGGAAAACTTTTCAAGAGAAAAATAAAAAAGTTATATACGTTTATTTAAGTATTATTTTTGACGGTTGTTAGTTACGACCACTGAACAGGTGGGGAAAACCTCAGGAGCGTGGGTATCTTACCTGCTATTTTTAACTGCTTACATATCTGAAAACGGAGATCCTGGGATTCGGATCGGAGTTGAGAGGGTTCTGACTTCTTATGAATATCCTTTACAGGTTATTTATGCATCACAACCTAAGCGAAATGGTATAATACTATTTCTACGTTGAAACATCGCCTAAACTGTGAAGGCGATCACTCCGGATCGCTCTGCAGGTTATATGACATTTCTATTTAGATTTAGTATAAGATTGTAAGATGCGGTTTAATCCTCTGCTGATAGCGGAGTAAAAGGCGGATGCATAAGCCAGTGCTTCAAGTGTCTCATCTTCTGCCCAATGCCGCCGGTTGCCACGGTTAATTCAATGCCGGTTGGTACCCACGCTTCGATAGGGTGCAAGGCAACGAGGTAATTTAGCCCGGCCATTATAAATACCTCGTTGTGATTCCTCCGGCTTAGGAGTGCACGAAGCCTCTTAACATTTCGAGAAGCTTGTTTGGTGACCAACTCTTTAGTCATTCGCTGATCATAAAATGCAATTTTGCGGTTTGGGTGAACAAGGCCGTAACGGGCTAATAATATCAGGCCTATCCAACTTATAGCTAGAGATTATTAGCAATTTATGCAAAGATCAGTAACAACTATGTCAGATAGCAGCCAGCTTGACAATGATACTAACAACACTGGCATAGTCAAAGCGTGATTTCTCTCTACTAAACCCACTAAGAAATCCCATAACCAAGGTTGATGCATCAGGACGCACGTCGGTTGAATATGTCGACAGAGAGGCTACCGTCAATCTTAATCCCTACGTAAAGGACTTAGTGGATCTTGAGAGGCTCCTCTCCTCTTCACCGAGCAGGTAGCAAGACTTCCAGGACTTGGAAAACCTCTTCGACCTTTCCACCAATTTAAATAGATTAACAGTTGTTTTCAGGCGCTTAGTTTACATAATTTTTTGGGTACCTGGGAAGGGAAAGAAGTGACCCTTTTTTCTGACTCCCGAAGTCATGATAATTAAGGATCAAAAAATTGACTTGAAAAATTCCAGATTGGTGGTTATCCTTCATTCATTGCCGGCAGAGCTTATTCATCCCAGGAAATGTGTTTTCTGAAATCGGGAGAAATCCATGGTTCTTCAACATCCCATCTGGGAGAAAGTACAGACACTGCCTTGCCGGGCCCGGGCCGTTGGGCAGATACCGGGAACCCTGGACGCAGAGACACGGGGACGCGGGGATAATGGGACGCGGAGACACGGAGACAGAATTCCCCGCGTCCCTGTGTACCAGAGGTAGAGGAAAAGAACGGATAGATCGGGGGGTATATTCCTTCTCACTGCTTAATTTTTCCGTTAAGGTACCGCATGAAGTAAAAATTTCAAGCGGTTGGCTATCGGAAAAGGAGATGATCTTTATGGAAAGATTATCGATAAACCGGCGAATTTTTCTAAAGACCGGAATAGCCTTACTTGCAAGTGGGGTCACTACGGTTATGTGGAGTAAAAACAGCAATGCGGGATCTTTGAAAGAGAGTGTAGATATGTTACTGCGAAGTGCTGCCGACGCAGGTGACATTCCAGGTGTGGTAGCCATGGCTACTAACCGGGACGGTATGATTTATGAAGGTGCCTTCGGCCAGCGCATACTGGGTCAAAATATCGCGATGACCACCAACACCGTCGTTTGGATTGCTTCCATGACCAAGGCCCTTACCAGTGCTGCGGCCATGCAGTTAGTTGAACAGGGAAAGCTTGAGCTGGATAGTCCTGCGAGCCGCTGGGTGTCGGATCTTGCTAACGTTGAAGTGTTGGAAGGTTGGGATGCCAGTGGTCAGCCACGCACCCGTGCCCCCAAACGGCCCATTACCCTACGCCACCTGCTCACGCACACGGCGGGGTTTTCCTACGAGTTCTGGAATGCCGATATCCAGCGTTATCAGCAAGTTAAAAATATTCCAGGAATCGGAACCTGCCAGAACGCCGCCTTGCGCACACCCCTCGTGGCCGATCCGGGTGAACGCTGGGAATATGGTATTGGAATCGACTGGGCGGGAAAGATGATTGAGGCGGTAAGCGGTAAGCGACTGGGGGTTTATCTGCAAGAAAACCTCTTCAACCCTCTTGGCATGAAGAATACGACGTTTAAAATCACACCGGAGATGCGTGAACGTCTGGCCAAGGTTCATCAACGTGGTAGTGACGGTAAACTAACCCCCACCGACTTTGCGATGCCGGAAGAGCCTGAATTCGAGATGGGTGGAGGCGGGCTCTACTCCACGGCTGGAGACTACCTCCTGTTTATACGCATGATCCTTAATCGGGGTAAAGGAAACGGTAATCAGGTGCTCAAGCCGGAGACCGTAGATCTGATGTCACGAAACGCCATAGGAGATCTTAAGGTCCGGATGCTTAAAACTGTGATGCCGGACCTGTCCAATGATGCAGAGTTCTTCCCTGGTATGCCGAAGAGTTGGGGTCTTGGCTTCATGATCAATGAACAGACTGCGCCCACAGGTCGTTCGGCAGGTAGTCTAGCTTGGGCAGGCCTGGCAAATACCTATTTCTGGATTGATCCCTATAAAGGGATAGGTGGGGTGTATTTAACCCAGGTTTTCCCCTTTGCAGACACGAAATCACTACCGTTGTTCTATGCCTTCGAAAAGGCTGTGTATCAATCTCAGGCCTAATCGGCGAGAGCAAACCTGTAATTGAATCTAAAGCCGGAGGTGAAAAGAAAAGGGTTCCCTCTATCAGGATCGGAGGCGAGGCGGAAGAAGCAAACTCATAACCAAATCCGGCAGGGAGAGCTTTCCTAATGAAACTTCTGATGAAGGGAACCCTTGAAGGAGCATATACCATGCACTTCATCACGTTGATGATATTAATCATTACCCTGATTGGGAGTATATTCCATTCCCCACTTACCGCTTTTTCAGCGGTTCCAACTTTAATTACTCAAGAGAATCCGTGGGGAGTTTCTTACGGAGCTGAGATAATCGATCCGAACAGTCCACGGGCCTTCGAGCTGGCAGGTCAGGCAGGGATTGGCTCCGTACGCTTTACCATGGGGCAAGAGCGGGTCGAACCGCAACCGAACGTTTATGACTTCCAGCGGTATTATGATAGAATCCTGGCGAAAGCCCGTAAGGTTCACCTTGTGCCCCTCATCATATTGGGGGGTTTACACCTCGAATTGGGGTTTACACCTCGATGGAATTCGACGGCCCCACCGGGTGATCCGAACTATCTGAATTTTCCGCCACGAGACTATGACGCCTTCGGACGTTACGTATATGAAAGCGTACGACGTTACCCTGAAGTGCCGTACTGGGAGATCTGGGACGAACCGGATCTACCGGGGTATTGGCGTGGTAGCCCTGCTGAGTACGCCCAACTCCTGGCAGTTGCATATCAACAAGTCAAACGAGCCAATCCCCAGGCTAAGGTGCTCCTGGGAGGACTGGCGCTGGATGGGCGCCGGGTAAATCCTAACTTTCTGGAAGCCATTCTGGCCGATACCCGCTACCCGGCCGCCTACTATTTCGATATCATGAATTTCCATCTATGACCCGGGGAAAATGCAGTTGAAAATGGATTACGTGCAGAAGACGCTGGCTCGATATGATGCAGGCGACAAACCCATCTGGATTACCGAAATAGGCTATCCCAGTGACCCGGCCGAACAGCGGGAAAAAGGGTTGAACGATCCCCGCTATTGGGGACCAATCGGACAGGCAGCATGGCTACGTGATTATCTGCCCATGCTGCTCTCATTCGGCGTTGAAAAGATCTATTGGTTTAAGCTTTTCGACTCGGACAAGGACCGGGGATTCAGGACCTACGGTCTTTTGGACTATTATGCCCGCCCAAGCCGGCCTACATAGCGTACCAGGAACTCATTCGCCGAAGATAATACCGTATCAAAAGACCCTGTTCAAGGCCTGGAAAAAGAAATTTTTCTCTATAAGGGTTGTTTTCTAAAAGGACCGCCACAAGAAACGCCCCTACGTTAGCCGTCCATTGCCAAATGAAAACACTTGTTGGCGGTTTCCCCACCACAAGATAGCAAAACGATTGAGGAAGTAAAGATGTTCAAACATCTCTCAACCGTCTTGGCAGTTGGTTTGTTTCTGTCGATTATATTACTCGGGCTTGTTTTTTTGGGCTTACAAATCCTGATGGGAATAATCAGTAGTAACTGGCTGATTATTCTCAGTGGCTTCGTTGGGATTGGACTGCTCGTCTATAATCTAGTGAGAGGTGTACGACGTGGACTGGAAATGCGACAACTTGCGCTGGAAGGGGTGACACATACTGCACACATCGTGGACAA
This sequence comes from bacterium, assembly GCA_030550175.1. Taxonomy (GTDB): domain Bacteria; phylum Moduliflexota; class Moduliflexia; order Moduliflexales; family JAUQPW01; genus JAUQPW01. Next base: position 15,046 of record JAUQPW010000028.1, on the reverse strand, counting down.
AAGAACTATCCACCGGCGTAAAACCACATATATCCTCACTTATAGTTACCAGACTGCGGATGGACAGACCTTTCAACATAGTCCTTTGGTTAGCAGCGATCTATGGCACTCAGTACAGGTCGGTGATGCGATAGAGATTGTATATCTTCCAACAAGACCCCACATCAGCGCTCTCAAGCGCGATGTGGATCTGGCCCGACAGGCTCTTCGGTGACCGGATCAAGAAGATATTGCTTAATTAAATTTCTCTTTTGAGTACTACCTTGTAAAGTTAATTCTGTGTAGTTCTTTGCCCTTACCCCCGGCCCCTCTCCCACGCTGCGGGAGAAGGGAGCCGGTGGATCTTCAGGTCAGCTTCCCAGGTAACCCCTCTCCCGAAGCCTCGGGAGAGGGGTGTGGGGGTGAGGGCAGAAGGATTTTCAACCGGTATCCGGGCCATGAAACCTTTATTTAGTCGCCTTTTTGTATCCTAAAAGGACTGTAATTTTGGAACCTTCTCGAAGGTTTTTAGAAGCATCCGGAAAATGTAGGGTCAGGGTACCGGCATCGGTATGCACGTCTACTAAATCCTTTTTATCGGCTGAGGTGTAAATTTTTATAATCGTACCCGTCATCTCATGTTCACCTTCGTATTTTCCGGCCGTACCGGTTGTGACTTCAGGTTTCTGACCCGCCTGGGCCGGATAAGGTTGCTCTGATCGAGCAGTCTGATTCATTCCTATCCAAACGGTCGTTACTATTAAAGCCAGAAGGAGAATAAACACTTTCCTCATCATACCCTAAACCACCTTTTTAAAGGTCACCCCCATTGAAGCATCGGCTTCAGGGGCTACCTTTTTTCTTTTTAAGGTTTTATTACGATAGAGAAGAATTTAAGACGAGGAAACTACCTGAGGTACGACTTCCAGGGGAAACTACTTTGTGGTAAACCAGGTGCGGGATCGGGAACTACTCAAAATTACCCTTGTCCTGAGATAACATTAAAGAAAAAGATGCTTTTTAGCAAGAAAAATTTTTTATCCTTTTCCTTTGAACCCTATTCCGGTTTTTCTACCTGGATACCGACAGGATAAACCTTTCTGGCCAGTAAGAATCCGGGATTCTTCCTATGATAGATAAACGAAATGTTATCTATCCAGATACCGATTTTACCATGATAGCGAATCCGAAATTTAAAAGTATCCGCTTCGGTCAGGTGAAAATTTAAATTAAAATTTTGATACATATCCGGTTCCTGAAAGGCCGTTCCCATAACCTCTAACTGTTCTTGATTCTCCTGATGATTGGCAATCACTTCCCAGGTAAAAATTTTATCGGCGAGCTGATTACTCTCTGCCTTTACCCGAAGACTCAACACGTAATCTCCTGGAAGGAACTTTCGGTTGAGGAGAAAAGTCCAGGTTCCGGAAGACCCCGGTTCGGCTCCTATAAATACCGCCTTTCCTCCGGAAGCTTCGGGATCCTCTTGAATCTTACCGAGATTACCCTTTACCGACTCTGCTTCCACGGAGAAGGTCTCTCGGTTATCTTCTTCATCTCCGGGTTGAGTAGCCTGTAGAATAAGTGTATAAACTCCTGGATGATTCGGAGCAGGAAGGGGAATCGAGACCGATTTTTCTTCTCCACTATCCAGTTGGACCGTCACCTGCTGACCGTTTATAGAGGGGGTTTCATCAGGCAAAGACGAAGTTTCTTTGGGAACTACTTCAGCCTGAATACTTAACATATGCGATTGGAGGCTATCCTGATTTTTCAAAACTACCAGGGCGGTTTGATCTTCCTTTGCTTGAATGGGAAGAGGGGTTTTCATATTCAGGGTTACCAGTTCCAGCTCATAGGAACGGACCTTAAAAATATCCACTTTAGAATTACTGTAAACCTTCTCAAACAGTTTAGGAAAGTGGTAAAACTTTTGAACTCCAAAGGGATAGGAGGATTTTTCCCATTCTCCTACATAAATATAACTGATCTGATATCTTTTTAAGATTTCCTGGGCTTCAACCAGGCTGTTGGTTTCAAACAAGCGGGAAATATCTTTCTGCCGATGATCGACTTTAGTCTGAGAGATTTGAAAGATACGGGAGTAGAACCAATCGGATACGGCCGTTCTTCGCTGACCCAACATGGGTACGAGGGTAAGGTAAGTAATCTTATATTCGGGAGGTAAAGATTGAACGACTGCAAACTCCGGAACTTGGGTCCTGATCCAGGTTACCGCCTGCATATCTTCTTCTGAGATATAATGGGTAAACTTCGTATTGTAGATATCGGCCAGGTGACTCCGATCCATTAAAACGGTCAGAAGGGCCGGAAGACTGATGAGACCAACCCAGAAGTAAAAAACCGGTCGAGACCATTTTTCATAGAGAAATTCTAAAGAAATAGCCGAGAAAATCAGGAGAGTCGATACAAGTACCAGACCCAATTTTAAGCTTACATCGGATAAAAATCCTTTAAGGGCTACCGTAGAGATGACCGTAATGGTTAAAATAAGGAGAAGCAGAAGAAACAAGAAAGGAGACCGATCATAGGGCCACAATACTGCCGGGCCCCTACCAGAGGAATAGGAACTTATCGGCTCCTCTGTTTTTCCATTTTCCCGGTCTTCCCTCTTTCCGCTCCTCTTCCAGACCAGGATAATACCCAGGATTCCAAAGATAAAAGGTGGGCCATAATTCATCAGGAAAACCAGGGGGCCATAATTTTTCAAGGCTCTCCCCACATGGATTATTAACCCGGTGTTGGGGTCTCGTATAAACATTCCAAGGCTATAGTAAAGGATCACCAGAAGACCCGCTATGCCCATGCTGAGAAGGAATAAAGGCAGTTGTTTTTTAAATTTTTTACCCAACAGCAATTGTATTCCAAGACAGAGTCCGTACCATAGCGTAATAAATAATCCGATAAATAAACTGTATCCTGCGGAGACTCCAACCATAAATCCGGTCGTCAAGGCCAGAGAAGGACTTTGTAATACCCGACCCAGTGTAAGGATGGTTATCACTCCGAGGAGAATGGATAGGGATTGGAGATGTTGGGGGCTATACAGGATTGAGCGAAAAAGTCCGTCCATTTGAGGCTCTCCCCAGAGCCATCGGGTGAGTCCGTCAAGATTATAAGCCCGGGCCTGCTCTAGAAAGCTTGTAAAGGATCCTCCCAACACCCACCATAAGTAGATCGCCTCGTAGCTATAAGCTACAATTCCGATTAATACGGTCAAAAACGGCACGATCTCACGTTTGGTAAAAAGTCGAAGCGTTGAAAGGAGCATGAAGAGGAAGAGGGCATCTGAAAACAGGGTAGGTAGTACGGTAAGGGCCTTGATAGAGATCTCCATTCCCGTGAGACGGTAAAATGCGGCGGAAGGGATAAAATAAAGCCAATAGTAGTGAAGGGTTTCCCCTGCAAACCAGGGATTTTGCGGGGGGATTTCTCCTTTAACGAGTTCGGCCGTAATAACCATCTGCTTCACCACATCTCCCAGGAAATATTTTCGATAGGCATATCCGGCAGGCGTTTTCTTCCCAAGATTGGCAAAGGGCTCAAAGGTCAGGACTAGGGCTATTACAACGAGTATTCCATAGGAAATATATGCCCGACGGTTCCACGCTTTAAGGAGGAGTTTAGCGTGTGTTTGGAGTTCATGGCCTGGGGACCCAGGTCCCTCCTCCCCCCCGGCTGGGTTCGACAGGCTCACCCCCGATCTGTCTCTCAGGAGGTATTTAAAACCGATAATCAGCCAGGCCAGAGCTAAACCGATAAAGATCCAAACTGATAAGGAGGAAAAACCAAACAGGTAAATAAGAACAATGGCGATACCGGAGCTTAGAAAATGGCCCAGAAGGAAACCATAGGCAATGGCTTCAGGATGTTTTTTTATATTTTTTCCACAGAGCCATAATCCCAAGGGAAATCCAGGAAGACAAAACAGCAAGAAAAAGCCGAAATAGGATATTAATTTGAGTACTGTTTCCATAATCGTTTCAACTATCAGGCCTTAAAGTATTCATCTTTCTCGGCCATTGCATGTCCGTAAGAAAGATGTCTTGCCATATCCATCGACATTTTCATGGAATGATCCGAGTTGTTATACCAAAAGGCGCCGGTTCTTCCTAAAAGCTTTAGATTCTTGAAGGGTTTGGCAATCCTGGCTGCCTGGGAGAAGTTCTTCCGATAATCGAGGTCATAGATGGGATAACTATCCCGAATCCGCTCGATATGTACACCGAAGATACAGTCTACACCGGAAATGAGTTTAACCCGAGCCAGATCCAGAAGGATCTGTGGGACCAGATTTTCCGGAGTTTTCCATACTTCATCTCCTTCCAGGCAGGTTACCTCCACACAGAGTCCAGACATTCCTTCTGGAGCCATATAAGAGGCCATTTCCCTGGTAATCGAGACCCGACTCATACGGAGATCCGCCCCACCATAATAAATCCACTGGGCTCGTTGGAGGGGATCTCCCTTCATTTTGATGTTATAACAGATGGTGGAAAGGTACTTAATCCTCGGAGCAGGTTGGGACAGAAGTTGAGCTAAATTCAATAGATTTCCACTCCATACTACATAATCAGGCCGTAGCCGGGTCCCATCCGTCAAGAGAACCTCAGAGATCATATGGTCTTGTATATTCAGTTGAGAAACCGTCGTCTGGAGAAGGATCTTCCCGCCCATTTCACGGAGTCTAGCCTCTAACTTTTTACAGAAAGTACCAAATCCGCCATAGCTCGGATAGATAAATTCCGTTTTAACCGGTGCAGGCAATAAAACCGTTTTTACCAGATCCAATAAGGACTCTGATTTAACCCGTTTGTCGATTACCGCTCGATTGATACCGGTCTTAGCCCAGTCTACATGGACCTGTTCACAGGGAATCCGCAAGAACTTTTCCGTGTAGGGCTTAAAAAACAAACGATAGAGGGTTTCTCCATAACGGGACCGGGTATATTCAGAAAAGGAATCGTTATTCTGTGCTTCACGTTTTCGAATCAGATCGATAAAAGACCGGATCATAATCGAAGGGGGGAGTTTAAATAAAGCCTTGGAATTTAGAGGCCAGTCAAAGTATTTACCGAACATATAGACACTACTGGCCCGGGTTACGATCAGGTGATCGCCCTGCAAGATCTCGTGGAGAAAAGCAAGAACTTCTTTATCATCGGTATGAAAGCGTTTAGGCCCTATGTCAAAGATAAAATCATCGTACTGAAAGGATCGTGCAAGCCCTCCTACGGTTTTATCGCGCTCAATAACGGTAACCTCCCATCCCTCCTTTTTAAGGAGGTACCCTAAGGTCAAGCCGGCTACTCCTGCGCCCACAATGACGACACTTTTTGAAGAGAGTTTATTCATAGGACTTCCAAATTCCAGATTTCAGATCAGCTTAAAATGAACAGCTTATCCTTCACCTCGGCGAACGGCGATAGGGGGTGGCGAACCGTTCCCATCCTTCTCTCCTTTCTGAGGTAGAGTTTTTGGATCCGACCCCCTCCAACTCCCCTTCCCTGTGAGGGAAGGGAGGAGTTGAGACCCGGGCAATCCCTGAATTCTCCTTCCCGCTTCGGGAAGGGGTTAAGGGGGTTAGGGAAGGAACCACTCACTGCCTGCCACTCACTAGCTTATTGATGATAACAGGTTGCCCATACCACAATCCTCTAGTAAACTCAACTCGAATTCGATCGATCCAGATATCCGCCTGGCCATGGGAAAGTACCCGAAATTCCAACTTCTCAAGATCTTCTAAGTAACAGAACAATTCAAATTCTTCATAGGTCCCCGGAGCTTTAAAATCCCCCCCCTGGAGATCCCGAATAGCCAGGGCCTCCCTTCCCATCTCCGAGGCTACGTCGATTCGGGCAATGGGTAAATCTTCTGTATTATCGGAAGTTTTCAATCGAAAAGCAACTTTAAGGTATCCCGATGGATATCTGAGATAGGGGCCGAAAACCGCATAATTCCTATCCCGACCGGTTTTGGAAACCTTCCAGGCGATCCCGTTATAGGCCTCAGGATCTTCCTGTTTTTGTCCGATCCGATGATCCAGATATTCAGCTTCGAATATATTTTCATAGGACGGTAAAGTAAAGGCCAGGAGGTTATAAGAGCCCGGGGTTACTTCCCTGGATAGGGTAACCTGACCGATTTCACCGGGTTGAAGAGAAATTGGAGAAGATGCTAAAGCAACTATATCTCCTGAGCCTGAAGGATTTTCCAGACCTAGAGGGTTCGACAAGCCCTCTTCAGGTTTTAAAGGAACAGGATGTAAAACCCAACCGATTTTTACATCTCGCTGATTGGTATACTCGTTGTTTCGGACAAATAAAGTAACATTCAGAGGACGGGTAGGCGAAAGAGAAAGTTCCCCTTTTTCTATTTCCCCGTTCTCCCCCGCTGGGTCTTTTTCCTCAGAGATCCTGATCTTTTCGATGGAGGGTTCTACCAAAGAGTAAAAGTAAAAATGGGAATCCTTGATGGGATAGACTTTTTCTAGAACGGCCTTTTGCATTTGCGGAAAGAATTGTCGGTAGTAGAACTTAACCTCCTGGTTATAGGCTCCCATGAAAAGATGAGTTATGGGATAACGATCAAACGTGTTTCGATAGTTAAAAAAGTTTTCGTAGACATGGATGGCCCGATGTTTGTTTTCCAGGCAGATGGTGGGAGCTCCCAATCCGGCGATAAAGGCATTTTGCAGTCTATTTCCCAACTCCCGGGAAATATCCCGAACGGTATATTGAGGATAAGCTGCCCACTCATAATACTGATAACCGTTGATAAAAATTGTAGCCACCAGGGGTAACAGTAGAAATCCCGTGAAAAAGACCCCATAAGGAAGAGTCCCACTCTGTCCGTCCCATCTCTTAAAAATCGAGGCCATCATCCCGATGAAAATTACGGAGATCAGCGCAGAAATCCCCAATCCTCGCTTCCAGGTTAAATCGGGAAGCTCCAGAGAAAAGACTCGAGCGAACCGATAAAGAAGAGGGATCACTCCATAACTCAAGAACACGGTCAACCAGAAGAACAAAAAGGGTGTCGATCCAAGGGATAATCGTTTTTGGACCCTCCAGGATCTCAATCCTCCCCAGGCCATCATGGCTCGTGCAGCCAAGGCGCACATAGGAGGAATGATGGGAACATAATAACGTACGGGACGATAAGTTATTACCGCAAAGAGAAAAAAGTGCGTGAGATACCAGCAAAGCATGAAAAGATCGATGGGATGAAGCCGTCGGTTATCTGCTGTCGGTTCTTTGTCCGGGGTTGTTTGCTGATGGTTATGGAAAAAAAGATAGATAAAATAGCCTATACAGGCAAAGGAAAGAAAAAGCTCGACGGGTGTTTTCATGAAATAATCAAAGAAAGGAAGATGGGAGATATTAAAAAGCATCTGGTCGAGGGATCGGGGTGCCGATTGTTGCTTATAATAGCTCATGGCCTGATGGATGGAGGGGAAGTAGCGGAGATAAAAGAAAGTATACCAGATAAGAAAAGGAACCAACATTCCCAGCAAAAGAGAGATAAGGATACGAAGATAAGAAGACAGGGGAGTACGGGAATATGAAGACCCGGAGAGGGGGGGTTGTGGGAGAATATGAAAAGAAAGAAGCGTTGCCAGGAGGGGAACAGGTAGAAGATAAGGGAGATTTTTGAAAATATAGGCGGTAAAGCAACTAACTCCGGAGAGGAAGAAATAGATCAAAGATACTCTATTCTGGGATACGGAGATACGAAAACCCGGAAATGAGTTCGTCGAACCCGGTTGTGGAGAGGGATTTTGTGTTTCGGTCTCTCCCCGCCTCACCTGGTTCCAGCCTCTCTGCCAGAAATACGCCGACAGAATCATAAAAAAAACCACGGAGGTCTCTGTAAGCCCGGGGCGGTTAAACATGAGGAAGAGATAGTTAAAGCCCAGGAGAAATAAAGCCAGGGAAGCTACTTTTCGATCGAAACTTTCCTTAAAGGTCAGATAAAAGAAGATAAGGCTCAGGCTACTGAAAAACAAAGGGACCAGACGTACCTGGGCTATTCCAACACCCGCCATATAGAAAACCAGCCATTTAACGTAGGCCAGGATAGGGCTAATATAAAAATCATTCCATTCATCGAGATCCCACCGACCGAAGAGAATTTTATTTCGGGCTCCGTGGGCCAACATCCCCTCATCAAAGAAAACCCCGCCGCTCCAATCTAAGTTGGCCGGGGGGTCTGCAGTTAAGTGGATGATCCGAAGCGAAATAAGAAAAAGAAGCAGAAGGAGAATCCCATAGGAAGATAATACGTGTTTTTTGCTCACCCATTGCATTAAAGTAACACCCAAGATATCAAATGAGGACGTTCGATCTACTAAACCCCGGTTTTTTACGCATCGGGTTTCATTTCAGAGTCTTGCCCTTCGGGAGATCCTAAAATACCTCGCACGATATACAAAGGGCGATTCTTGACCTCATCGTAAATACGTCCCAGGTATTCGCCGATGATGCCGATAGTGATAAGTTGGACGCCTCCGAGGAAGCAGATCATGATAATGGTCGTGGTATAGCCAGGAACGGTGGTATTGGTAAAGATTTTCTGAAAGAAGGTTCCCAGACCGTAGATCAGACTAAAGGCAGAAACCGAAAACCCGGTATAAGAGGCAAAGCGGAGGGGTGCGTAGGAAAAAGAGACAAAACCATCCAGGGCCAATTTTATCAATTTACCCAACGAGTACTTAGACTCTCCCCCAAATCTTTTGTCCCGTTCGTAGGGGATTCCGATCTGGTTAAAACCCACCCAACTTCGTATGCCACGAACGAACCGATTTCTCTCCGGAATGGAGTTAAGGAGCTTAACAATTTTTTTGTCCATCAGACAAAAATCCCCGGCGTCCAGGGGAATTTCTATGGTTGAAACCGTTTTTAGCATCCTATAAAAGAGTGCATACATGATCCTTAGAAAAATATGCTCTTTTCTCTTTTTTCTGATTCCATAAACAACCTGATAACCTTCTTGCCACTTTTGAACGAACTGGGGAATGATTTCGGGCGGATCCTGAAGATCCGAATCCATCACCACTACGGCATCTCCAGAGGCGTAATGAAGACCTGCGGTAACAGCCGTTTGATGCCCGAAATTCCTGGAAAAGAGGATAACCTGGATTCCGGCATCCTTCTCACACAAACTCTGGAGAATCTGAACAGACCGGTCTTGACTCCCGTCATCCACAAATAAGATTTGGTAGCGGATCCTTAGCTCTTCAATGACCTTTTTAATTCGTTCATATAATTCCAGCAGAGTTTTTTCCTCATTATAAACCGGAATAATGAAAGATAATTTAAACTTCTTATTTTCCGCAGGTTGACTTTCCATATAAGAAAATAAACAAAGCGTAAAATACGCTGAAAGTCAAGGAAAATCCAGGATATTTCACAAATTCTTAGGTACTTTTTACGCCTGTTTATAGATAAAAAGTTTCACAAAATTCTCCCGACCGATTATTCTCCGTCTAAGGGATTAATGACGTTGAAGGTAAAAACCGAATTACCCGTAAATCACCACATCGGCTAAGGTAATAAGAAAAAACAAGATACTAATCATTCCATTGACCTTAAAAAAAGCCAGGTCGATCTTTGAAAGATCCTCCGGTTTGATCAACCAATGTTCATAGATGAGTAATCCGGCTATTACGGAGAGACCTATGCCATAAATAAGCTGCCGATGGGATAAGAGACCTACGGCAAAAAAGCAGAGGAACGTAACCCCGTGGAGGACCCGGGCCAGGAACAAGGCGTTAGAGATTCCAAATCGTTGGGGAATCGAATAGAGTCCGTGCGTGATATCAAACTCATAGTCCTGGCAGGCATATAAGATGTCAAATCCTGCGATCCAGGTTAAGACGGCCAGAGTTAGCAACAGAGGAATCCTATCGAGGCTACCTGTCAGGGCCAGCCAGGCCGCAGAAGGGGCGATGCCTATAGCAGCTCCCAGGAAGAAATGACTGGTCCAGGTAAACCGTTTGGTATAAGAGTAGAAGAACACCAGGAACAGAACCACCGGGGAGAGCAGAAAGCAGAGGCGATTGAGCCGATAAGCCGAAAAGATGAAGAGCAAAGAGAAGAAGACGATGAACAGACCGACTTCTTTTTTAGATACAAACCCTCGAGGTAGAGCGCGACTTTGCGTTCTGGGATTTAAGGCATCGAAGGAATGATCGACCAAACGGTTAAATCCCATGGCAGCACTTCGAGCCCCCACCATAGCCATCAGAATCCAGAATATCTGCTCAAAGGCAGGCAGGTGTTCTCGAGAAGCCAGAGCGACGCTACTCAAGGCAAAGGGAAGGGCAAAGACCGTATGGGAGAATTTAATCATCTCCCCGTAAATCCGGATACTCTTATAAACCGACATAAGGTTTAGAGAGCCTGGTTGACCAGACGTAAGTCAAAGAGAATATCCGAGATGGTGATAAATCCGATCATTTTATCCCCCTCAATAACCGGAGCCCGGGTTATTCCCGTATTTGCAAAGAGCCTGGCCACGTACTTGATATTAAGATTAGGCGTCACGACGATAACCGGTTTTGTCATGACTTCGTGGACTTTTACATGATAGGCATCTAACCCCTTAGCAACAACCTTATAGGCCACATCTTTATAAGTAATAATACCATAACCATCCTGTTCATTCCGTCGCTCGACAATCAAGCTTCTAATCTTTTTCGCTTTCATTAACTCAACGGCATCTGCCACCGTAGCATTTCCATCAATGGTAACAACGTTTTTCGTCATTATATCCCGTGCGGTTGCCATAATCTTCCCTGGCTTTATAGCCCCAAAGCACGCAGGCAGTGAGATTTAAAAATCAAAAGACAAAGGTAAAAAACCCTCATTTTGTCCTTTGATTTTCCCGGTAGCTTTGCAGCTAAAGCATGACTCCTTATAAAAACATAAAAGCTTTTACCTGACCGATTGTTTATTAAATAACTCTACCCTTTTAAAAGGTCAATTCAAAAATAAGAGTTCTCGGGTTGACAGAGTTGGAAATTATCCTTAATTTACTCAGCAACATGAGAGAGCTTGTCCTTAAATCTCCGGCTAAAATTAATTTAGGTCTCCGGGTTTTGGGAAAAAGGTCCGACGGATATCATGAAATTCGGACGATCCTTCAGGAAATTGAACTTCATGATCTTCTCTACCTGAACCGGATCAAAGAGGGAATACAACTCCGGTGCAATCACCCTCGTCTTCCCCTCAATGAGCAGAATCTGGCTTTTAAAGCCGCCCGACTCATCAAGGAAAAAACAAGGTTTTCAGGGGGTGTTAAGATTTATCTGGATAAAAAGATTCCCGTCGGTGGAGGGTTAGGGGGTGGAAGTAGTAATGCCGCCTGTGTTATTAAAGGATTAAATCAACTCTGGGGCCTGGGACTTACCCTGGAGGAGATGCAGAATTTGGGAGCAGAGATCGGTTCCGACGTTCCGTTTTTTATCTCCGGGGGAACGGCTCTGGCTACGGGCCGGGGGGAAAAAATTCAACAACTTCCCTCTTTTCCCAAGACCTGGCTTATCGTGATCACTCCCGATCTGGAGATTTCGACCTCATGGGCTTATAAAAATTTAAATTTGGAGTTGACAAATTATTCTACAAATAGTAACATGATTTTGCCGGAAGATGAATGGAGCAGGTGGCTTTCCCGGGTATGGGAAGGTAAATTAATAAACTCCTTTGAAGACCTTGTTATCCGCGCGCATCCGATGGTAGGGAAGGCTAAAAAACTTCTCGAGCAGGTCGGAGCCAGGTGGGTCTCCTTATCCGGTAGTGGGTCTTCGGTATTCGGAATCTTCAACAATCGGAGGGAAGCGGAGCTGGCCCGGTCCCGGATAATGGAAAGTACATGGTTTGTCTATCTGACCCATACCGTAGCGCGGTAAATTGTGACTAGTAACCGGTTATAAAATTACCTACTTCCTTTTTCCCATCCTCATTCTTATTGGGGCGTCGTCAAGCGGTAAGACACAGGATTTTGGTTCCTGCATTCGGAGGTTCGAATCCTCCCGCCCCAGTTTACCAGCTTAAAGCCTGATGACAGGCTATTTTAGCCCTATTTTACCGGACCCCATGTGTTCATTATAAGCAGTGTTTGGAGAGGATTAACGTCGTTGTTATCTGAAGGGTAAGCCCGAAAGGGTCTAATTCTTCGTATTTGCACGTCACTTTAGCTTCTCAAACCTCACCCCAGAAGAAGTAGAAAAGATGGATGAACTCCTCAAAACCCTTGTCACTATCCCCGTTGATTCTCGTCTGGCCCGCATTGCAGAATGACTTCGTCGGAAATATTCGTTAAAAACTGCAGATAGCGCGATGGCAGCGACGGCCCTTCTTACCAATACCACATGGGTAACCCGGAATATCCGTGATTTTCGGAAAGTAACTCATTTCTCCCTACAAGGGATTTGAAGGAGCACCTTGCTTTAGTAGATAATTATCAAACTGTTTGTATTAATGATTATTCCGAACTTTGCCGAATTTTATAAAGTTCTGAACTTAGTAGCGAACGGAGCCGCATTGTAATCGGCAGGGTAGGGGCAATCCCTTGTGGTTGCCCTCAGCGTCCCCCTTCGATTTCGTCTGTCCCATTTACGGCAGAACCGACAATACTGAGAGGTCTTATACGGGCTTCTCTCCTCCAGCCGAATCCCATACTCCTCATCCTCATATTATTGGCGAAGTAGCTCTACCCTATAGACAGATAACCCATGAGACAGCCTTCTATGCCTGTTAACAGGCAAAACTTCCCCATTTGCCCTCCTTAACCCGCTTCAGGTTCTCAATACAAGTAGGGGCACAGCATGCTGTGCCCCTACTAAAACTAAAACGATCTCTTCCCCGATGAACGGTTTCAAGATCGGCAACCCGTAGGGGCGAGGCATACCTCGTCCCTACTGCCGTTATTAACTTTAATTAGGATACGGCAGAAATTTGTATTTTCTTTGTTTTCTTCGGTTTCCTACTTGACAATCTCCCCTGGTAAAGGGATGATTTATCTGAAACCTGGAAAGGAGGAAACAGATCTATGGCAACAAATACTCCTGGGTACAGCTTTTTACTGCGGAAGATCTGCTACAAATGCCAGATGATGGCTTCCGTTACGAGCTGGTGAAAGGAGAACTCAGGAAGATGACACCACCTGGAGCAGAGCATGGCGGAATTGTAGCCATCTGAGTAGAATCTTTGGGCTCTTTTGTACGAAAAAACAATCTGGGTAAAGTCTATTCTATATAGAAACCGGTTTTCAACTCACCTCTGATCCCGAACCATTCGATCCCTGGATGTTGCATTTATCCGGCGTGAACGAGTTGAAGAGGAGGAGAGGTGGTATACCAAATCCGATAAAGAATGTCGTATTCAAAATGAAGAGGAGTGACCGGCCGGTCACTCCTCGGAAAGGTTATACGACCCGGTCAATCAGAACCGGTATTACCCGGTAAGTTACCTTTTTTGAAAAAAGTAACAGCCTGCCGATTAAAGCATGGCAAGAAATTCTTTCCAGGGTGTCGCACTTAATGTCTCGGTGGTCGAATGTCCATAGGCACGAATAATCATGGCTGCTTTTTCAACTTGCTTTGGATCATCCGATTCAACAATATCAACTACATCGAAGCGCCCCAGGGTTGCAAAGCTATCCTTCCAGACCACGCCGGGACACTCGCTTTTAATTTTTGCGGCCACGGTATCGGCTAATTGCTTAAGGTCCTTGGGATCTGAAAAGGCTTCAGGGGAAAGCCGGCTAAGAATAATATAGGTTGCCATCTGATACCTCCTTTTAGGTGAACTTTAAAGCCCGTGTTGTTCAAAGTTGCTCTCAACGTCTTGCCTAGGAGTCTGCAGAAATCTGATTTCAGAGTCCTTATTTTCCTTCCCAGAGGTGTCAAAAAGCAGACGAAACTCCGGGATAACCTCCTAAACAGTCAGCAGGACTTCTGGCACACCAGGCAGGAACAGTCCGATGTCCATCGTATCCTTCCTTCTTTCTGCCAAAATGAAGCAAAGCAACTTTTTGGCGATCTCGTTGATAGCACGAACCCATCTGGATATACCTCCCTCCCAACGAAGGAAAGAAAGATAATGTCTCGTTCGCTTAGCAGGCAGGCGCTGTAAGGAAGAGTTCGTATTCTGCAGGAGGTTCCATGGGCAAGTCTACGGAATATTCTCTCCCTTTGAACCACACGAGCCTATCACGGGAAAGATTATATCATTTTTTACACCTCCGGGGGCAGATGTCAATAAAAATGTAAGGGAGTTACGGAAAAGCTTGAGGGGTGGGAATTTCCAGAAGTAGTGGAGGCATAAGCTTCAGGATAAGGTTTAGCCGGGAGTGCAACCGTCCCGGCCGCAACCTCCTGGCGGGCTAGACGCCCGCACTCGGAGAAGTAATTTGCCGGGGCATAGTACACTGTTTACTTAGTTTTGCTTGACTTTTAAGCGGCCCTCACCCCCGGCCCCTCTCCCACGCTGCGGGAGAGGGGTGCACGGGTGAGAACAAAATAGTTATCCAGATTCAACTTTACAAGGTAATAGTCCTTTAATAGGTCCACCGGTGAGGGAATTGAACGGCTTTAAAGGATTATAGATTGGGTACAGCAGAATCCCAATCTGAGGGGGCAAAACAGATAAGCCCCTGGTCGAGAAGCTGCTATATTTTCATTCTGTTCAACCGGGCCTGGAGGGAAAAACCCTCTGTAACTTTTTTATTCTAATAACCCTTGCATATTCGTAGCAGTATACCTAGCTTGACAGTATTAAACTAAAAATAGGGGGTAGAAATCGATTGCGTGAACTGATGAAAGGTCGTTTTCTTTAGATATCCTCTCTGAGAGGCCTGATAGCGAGGTTATCACTTAAGTCGAAGTTTTAAAATAGAGACCTATGAAGAATCCAAAAAAACATGGCCCTGCAAGGGAAATTTCTACCGATGAAGGCCTTGCCCTTTACCTGCAGGAGATTGGAAAGATCCCTCCTACAACCCGGGAAGAAGAACGGGAACTGGCCGAGCGGATTCAAAAGGG